>JAGPVI010000176.1 GCA_018067115.1 Bizionia sp.
ATAAAAAGAAATCTTACCTAATAAAGAGTGATTTCGAAGAACTATTTGATAAACTAAATGTGATCCATTGTAATTATTAATCTTTTATCAAATATCAAATATCAAATATTGAATCTATATATTTAGTTGTTTTTATAGAAAACACTGACTTATATTATAATTTTCTATCGCATAAAGCGAGTGAATAGTTTAGTAAACAATATTCGTTAATAACTCCTCGCCTTTCAGCTTTAAAAAAACCTTAAAAACACTTACTTTGCGTCTTCAAAAATTAGTCTATAAGTGAAAGTTTGTATCGCCGAAAAACCTAGTGTAGCAAGAGAAATTGCTTCTGTTTTAGGAGCCAACACCAAGCGTGATGGTTTCTACGAAGGCAACGGCTATGCGGTAACCTATACTTTTGGTCACTTATGCACGTTAAAAGAGCCAAACGATTATAAAGCGCATTGGAAAAGTTGGGATTTAAATAACTTACCGATGTTGCCAGATAAGTTTGAAACGAAAGTGACTAAAGACTCTGGAATACAAAAACAGTTTAAAATTGTTAAAAGCTTATTTGACAAGGCCGATGTGGTTATAAATTGTGGGGATGCCGGGCAAGAAGGAGAACTTATACAACGCTGGGTTTTAGATCAAGCAAATTATAAAGGAGAAGTGCAGCGTCTATGGATTTCGTCGTTGACAACAGAAGCTATAAAAGAGGGTTTTAATAATTTACAACCGTCTTCAAAATACGATAATTTATACTACGCAGGATTTTCTCGCGCTATTGGCGATTGGTTATTAGGAATGAATGCTACGCGTTTATACACCGTAAAACACGGTGGCTATAAGCAAGTGCTGTCTGTTGGTCGTGTGCAAACCCCTACTCTAGCAATGGTTGTAAACCGTTTTAAAGAGATAGAAAACTTTAAACCACAGCCGTATTGGGAACTTCAAACCTTGTACCGCGATGTATTATTTAGTTACGAAGAAGGCCGTTTTACGAACGTTGAAGAAGGACAAGTACTTGCTAATAAAGTAAAAGAGCACGATTTTGAAATCGTTTCTATTAGTAAAAAGAATGGTAACGAATATGCGCCAAAACTTTTTGATTTAACGGGATTACAGGTGTATTGTAATACAAAATTCGGTTTTTCAGCCGATGAGACTCTTAAAATTGTACAGAAATTATACGAGCAAAAAGTAGTAACCTACCCAAGAGTAGATACTACCTTTTTACCAAATGATGTATACCCAAAAGTGGAGGGTATTTTACGAAATATTACAAAATACAGTACATTAACGGCGCCGCTATTAGGAAAAAAAATAAAGAAATCTAAAAAAGTATTTGATGATTCTAAAGTAACCGATCACCACGCGATAATTCCTACAGGCGTTCAAATTAGTTTACAATACAACCAACAACAGGTTTACGATATTATTACTCGTCGATTTATTGCTGTGTTTTATGACGATTGTAAAGTGGCGAATACTACTGTTATTGGTAAAGCCGATACGGTTAATTTTAAAACGACAGGAAAAGAAATACTGAGTAAAGGTTGGCGTGTAGTTTTTGAAACTGCTGATTCTAAAACCAAAGAAGCAGGACTGTTACCAAGCTTTATAAAAGGTGAAAAAGGACCGCACGAGCCGTCGTTTTTAGAAAAGGAAACCAAGCCACCAAAACAATTTACCGAGGCTACATTATTAAGAGCAATGGAAACCGCCGGTAAGCAAGTGGATGATGATGAGCTTAGAGATTTAATGAAAGAAAACGGTATTGGCCGACCGTCTACACGCGCAAATATTATAGAAACCCTTTTTAGGCGTAAGTATATAAAAAGAAATAAGAAACAAGTTTTACCCACTATTACCGGGATTCAGCTTATTGATATTATTAAAAATGATATGCTTAAATCGGCCGAATTAACTGGCTTATGGGAAAAGCAATTAAAAGATATTGAAAAAGGAGAATTTAGTGCTGGAGCGTTCATAAAAAACATGAAGCAAATGGTAGATCGCTTGGTTTACGATGTCCGTAGTGAAACCGTTCAAGCAAATATTTCTTATACCAATAATAAAACCACAACTTCCGCTTCCAAAGGGAAAGCGAAAGCTAGCTCTAGCATAAAAGGAGCAAAAAAAGCAGTGGTTGGTTCTGCCTGTCCGAAATGTAAAAACGGACAATTAGTAAAAGGGAAAAGCGCGTATGGCTGTAATCTATACGGTAAAAGTTGCGATTTCGTCTTGCCATTTAGTTTTGGTGAAAAGAAAATATCTTCTAATCAATATTTAAGATTACTAAGTAAAGGCTCTACGGTAAACTTAAAAGGCTTTAAAATAAATGGGACTACTGTTGAAGGTTTACTTCGTTTCGATGAGGCATTTAAATTGAAAATAGAACCGAAAAAGAGTGCTTTAAAAGATAGTGAAATAGCATCTTCCGATGTGAATAGTTGTCCGAAATGTAAAACCGGAACGATAATAAAGGGCAAAACAGCTTACGGTTGTAGCGCTTATAAAACGGGATGTGATTTTAGGTTTTCTTACGATGCCATTCGCGAAAAAGCCAACGGACAAACATTAACAAAAGCACTGGTTTTTAGTATTTTAAATGGAGGATAATCATCAGCATTTTAAAATTTATAAACCTTACGGAATGCTTAGCCAGTTTGCCAGTAATTCTACGCAACAAAAACGCAAACGTTTTTTGGGTGACCTCGGTGACTTTCCAGAAAACACAATGCCTATTGGCAGATTAGACGAAAAAAGTGAGGGCCTACTCCTACTGACTACCGATGGTAAATTGAGCAATTATATTAATAGTTCTTCCACAGAAAAAGAATATTATGCGTTAGTGGATGGCGCTATTTCAGAAGATGATATTTCTCAGTTACGCACTGGTGTCGAAATTGGTTTTGACGGTAAGAAATACCAAACTAAACCCTGTAGTGTATTTATACTCGACCACGAACCTAATCTTCCAGAGCGCCAAAAGAAAATACGCGATGCAAGACACGGCCCAACGACTTGGATTTCGGTGACTTTAACTGAAGGTAAATTTAGACAAGTTAGAAAAATGACGAGTGCTGTTGGTTGTCCCACTTTACGCTTGGTGCGTATTCGTGTTGGCGATATACTTTTAAATACAATGCCCGTTGGTGCTGTCGAAGAACTTAATATCTCCGATTATATTCAATAAAAAAGTGCGGTTATCTTTAATATTAATAGCGTTTACAAACGCATGCATGAATGGATAACTATTTCAAATTGTTTTAACTAATCTTTATGGTGTTAAAGACTGTAATCTCTCCAAAACCGAGTATTTTTACGTTTAAAGAACCATTTTAAATGAAAAAAACACTAGCTAATTTTTTTTACGATTACTTTATAAAATTAAACATCCCAGAAACAGCAGCATTGTATTTGAATTTACTGACAATGATTGTTGTACTCTTAATAGTTCTATACATAATTGATAGAATAACACGACGTACTTTAATTGCGCTCTTTGAGAAGTTTTCTTCTTCGACAAAAACCAGCTTTGATGATATTTTATTATCGCACCACGTGCCTAGAAACTTAGCGCATATTATTCCTTTTATAATTACTTTAAAATTTATTCCGGTTGTTTTTTATCATTTCGAAGATCCGAAACATTTCTTTATGAAAACCCTGCTTTTATTAGGTGTTTTAATGATTCTTTGGATTGTGAGAAGTTTGTTGCAGTCTTTAAATAGTTACTTTAAAACCATTCCGGGATTAAAAGATAAACCTATAGATAGTTACATACAAGTATTTATGATATTTGCTTGGTTTACAGGTATCGTGTTTGCCTTAGCAGTGATTAGTGGTATACAGATTTGGAGCTTTTTAACAGGATTAGGAGCGATTTCGGCCGTTATATTATTAATATTTAAAGATACTATCTTAGGTTTTGTGGCCAGTATTCAGGTTGCTATTAACGATATGGTGCGTATTGGAGATTGGATTACTTTCGAAAAGTTTGAAGCTGATGGTGATGTGATTGAAATTAATTTAGCGACTGTAAAAGTTCAGAATTTCGATAAAACGATAACGACAATTCCTACGTATGCGCTTATTTCCGATTCGTTTAAAAACTGGAGAGGAATGACAGCTTCTGGCGGACGACGAATAAAAAGACATATGTTGATTAAACAGAGTAGTATTAAATATTTAACAGATGCAGATATTGAACGTTTAAAGGAAATTCAATTAATTTCTGATTACATCACGGATCGTCAAGAAAAAATAAAAGCGTTTAATGCAGACAATAATATTAATAAAGAGTTATTACTAAATGGGCGTAATATGACCAATATTGGAGTGTTTAGAAAATACATACAAACGTCTTTAGAGAATCATCCGGCTTTAAACAAGGATATGATAGCAATGGCCAGACAACTGCAACCCACAACGCAGGGAATACCGCTAGAGATTTATGCGTTTAGTGCAGACAAACGCTGGAAGAACTACGAGTATATTATGTCCGATTTATTCGATCATTTTTTAGCAGCCGTGCCGTATTTCGACTTAGAGTTGTTCGAGCTACCAAGTTCTCAAGGCAGTCGAGCAATGGGGCCAAAAATGGAAGATTTTGAAGAGTTAGAGAATAGTACTAGCGAAGCTGACAAACAAGGAACTGAGGATAACGGTAAGGAGAATAGACAAGAGGCAGTGAAGACAGCTGAAAGTAAAGGCATAAAGAAAAGCTCTAAAAAAGAATCTACAAATGAAGAAGGCTTAGATTACAATAATTTATAGCCCAAATAAACACTATTTATACTAAACCCAAAAACCTCGATTTTATAAAAAATCGAGGTTTTTTAATTTATGGTTGTTAACGTTATATTTTCTTTACACGAACGGCGTTTAGGCCTTTCATTCCTTTCTCTAGTTCAAATTGTACTTTATCGTTCTCAGCAATCTCATCGATTAAACCGCTAACGTGACAAAAGTACTTTTCACTATCTAGTGCATCTATAATAAAACCGAATCCTTTAGAAGAGTCGTAAAACGACACTTTTCCTTTGTGGATTGGATCTACTTCTTCCTCATCTCCTTCTTCCTTCTTAGGCACTCCTAATACGATGTTTTTCGCCTTTACTTTTACTTTGTCCTCTGGATTTGGTGGTGTGTCCGTTAGGTTACCATTAAAATCTACATAGGCCATAGGTATTCCTGAAGTTCCATTTTCAGCAGCTTCAGCTTTACGGGCTTCCATCTTCTTTCTTTTGTCTTCTTTCTTCTTGAGACGTTTTTTCTCTTTTTCTAATTTGTTAAATGTCTGTTGCGACTTTGCCATTCTATTCTTTGAATATTTGTTATTTTAAGTTAAAAATTGATAATCAATTATTTACAAAAGTACGAATTTGTAACGTTATAACGAAAAAAAATATTTTATTCGTTTTTTATGCTATCTTCTTCTTTTACAAGCGTTATAGTAGCTTTTACTCCAGTGGCTAAATTCCATTGGTTAGAAGAAATGACGATTCCTTTGTCATCTAACACCTCAAACTGAGCTGTATTTGGTCCGCTAGAACCTTGATTTAAAGCTTCAAAATCTATAACATTTCTTCCCTGTTCTAGTTTTAAAAACAAGCCTTTAAAGTGTGTTTCTAACAAAACACGTTCTCTAACCACTTCTCCATTTACGTAAACTCGAATTAAATCGCCATCTGGGTATTGGTGATCGCGATAAATAATGTTTACACGAACAGCGGTAGTACTAAATTCCCCTAAATATTGCGTTACAGTGCTTCCGTTTTGGCGGCGTTCTTCATCTGGACGTAATTTTAAAGCATTTTTAAGCTTGTCCTGGTATAATTCTGCCGGGTTACGAAACTTAGTCTCATTAGTAATCGTGAAATCACGACGCTTTGCGACTGGTAGCTCTTCTTTTTTTGGCATTTTCACCTCAGTATTCGAGTCTTCTGGAGTCGCGCTAATAATGGGTTCCGGATTTATAATAAGTTCGTTGTCTTCCTTAGGGTCGTCAACCGCTTCAGCAGGAATAATAATAGACTTATTCTCACTATCTATTTGTGCATTCATACTAAATACACAGACTATTATAAATAAAAAAGTTACTCTAAGTTTCATTAAATAATTTCAATCTTTCGAACTAAAATAAACCAAAAACCATACCTAAGTGTAAATAAAAACTTAAAATTAGTTTCTAACCTATTATTTACTGACTTACTAAAACAAAAAACAGCCTATAGGTAAGACTTATAGGCTGTTTTAAAATTATTGTGGTTCTATTTTTAATAGTCTAATAACGCTAATAATTCAGCTTCAAATTTATCGCGAGATAGGTATTGATCTTCCAATTGATTAATAAAAGGTATTGGCGTATCTAAACTAGCCACTCGTTTTACGGGTGCATCTAAATCCTCGAAACAATGCTCCATTATTAAAGCTGAAATATCGCTGGCAATTCCACCAAACAACGAATCTTCTTGTAAAATAATAGCACGTCCTGTTTTCTTGACCGATTTATAAATAGAGTCCGTATCTAAAGGTTGTAACGTTCTTAAATCAATTACATCAGCTTTTATATTTGGGTGTTTATCTAAGGTGTTTAAAGCCCAATGTACCGCTGCACCATATGCAATTACAGTGATATCTTCTCCTTCTCTTAATAGAGCCGCTTGGCCAAAAGGAATAGTAAAATAATCGGTTGGTACTTCCTGGCGAATACTTCTGTATAGCGCTTTATGCTCGAAGAATAACACCGGATTTGGGTCGTTAATAGCGGTTGCTAATAATCCTTTAGCATCTTTAGGGAATGCTGGATACACCACTTTTAAACCTGGTGTTTTTGTAAACCAAGCCTCATTTGTTTGAGAGTGAAAAGGGCCTGCCGCCACTCCTGCTCCACAAGGCATACGTAAAACAACATCGGCATTTTGATTCCAACGGTAATGCGATTTTGCTAAATAATTAACTACAGGGTTAAATCCAGACGTTACAAAGTCACTAAATTGAAGCTCGACAACACTTTTAATTCCAGCAATCGATAAGCCCATTCCAGTCTCTATAATTGCAGACTCACAAATAGGTGTATTACGCACCCTTTCTTTACCAAACTGTTCTAGGAAACCATCGGTGATTTTAAAAACACCACCATATTCGGCAACATCTTGGCCCATAATAACCAGATCTTCGTGGCGCTCCATAGACTGTTTTAAGCCTTGAGAAATAGCATCTATAAGTCGTAGTTCTTCGGTTTTATTATTTTCTCTAACTTCTTGATATTCAAATTTTTGATAAACATCATTTAACTCATTAGTTTCAGAGGCTTCAATTTTATCTTCCGCTCCTGCAATCTCTAAATGCGTGTCAATTTCTGCTTTAAATTCTGCTTTCCAAAGCGTGTCAAGTTCTTCGGTTAAAATCTGTTCTTCAATTAAAAAATGCTTGAAATTATCTATCGGATCTTTTTCTGCCCATACATCAATAAGGTCTTGCGGAACATATTTTGTACCACTCGCCTCTTCGTGACCACGCATTCTAAAAGTTTTAAATTCAATTAAAATTGGTCGTGGGTTATTTCTAATGCTTTTTGCTAATTCAGAAACCTTAGTATATACCTCTATAATATTATTTCCGTCAATAATATGAGATTCCATACCGTAGCCTTGGGCTCTGTCGGCTAAATCTTTACAGTTATATTGCTCGCTTGTAGGTGTAGATAAGCCGTAACCGTTATTTTCAATACAGAATAAAACGGGTAATTGCCAAACCGACGCCACGTTTAAAGCTTCGTGGAAATCACCTTCACTAGTTCCGCCTTCTCCCGTAAATACAGCTGTTGCTTGATTTTTATTTTTCAGTTTACTTGCTAGAGCAATCCCATCGGCAACCCCTAATTGTGGGCCTAAGTGAGAAATCATACCTACAATTTTAAACTCTTGGGTACCAAAATGGAAACTACGGTCACGACCTTTAGTAAAACCAGAGGCTTTACCTTGCCATTGCGAAAACAAACGGTGTAATGGTATGTTGCGCGCTGTGAACACCCCTAAGTTACGGTGCATTGGTAAAATGTACTCATTGTCGTTCATTGCCAGAGTAACCCCAACAGAAATAGCTTCTTGGCCAATACCACTAAACCATTTACTGATTTTACCTTGTCTTAATAAGATTAACATTTTTTCCTCGATAGCGCGAGGTTTCAACATTGTTTTGTATAATTCTAAAAGCGTATCGTCGCTTAGAGCTGCTTTGCTAAATTTTATCTTGCTTTTCATTTCTGAAATTATGTTCATACTAATCGTTTTTCAAATATAGCATATTTGCCGTAATAGTATTAAAAGGACGTTAAAAATATGGATTATAAACTTTGCTATGTTTTCTTTACATTTGTATTAATAGTAGTTATTAAAAAAGAGCACAAATGAATAGTATACCTAGCGTAAATTTAGAAGATTTTATTTCGGGTACCCCGGAAAGAAAGCAAATGTTCATAGATCAAATTGGAAAAGCATACCAAGATATTGGTTTTGTTGCTTTAAAAGGACATTTTCTAGACGAAAGCCTTGTAGATAGATTATATGGTGAAATAAAGAACTTTTTCGAACTACCTTTAGAGGTTAAGCACAGTTATGAAATTGAAGGAATTGGCGGACAACGTGGTTATGTGTCGTTTGGAAAAGAAAGTGCTAAAGGCAAAAAAGAAGGCGATTTAAAGGAGTTTTGGCATTTTGGACAATACGTCGATGACAATCCAGAATTAGCAAAAACTTACCCAGAAAACGTTTCTGTTAAAGAATTGCCAGCTTTTAATGAAGTAGGAAAAGAAGCCTACCAAATGTTAGAAAAAACTGCAAAGTATGTATTACGTGCTTTGGCGCTTTACTTAGAACTGGAAGAAACATATTTTGATAATTACATTCACAACGGAAATTCTATTTTAAGACCTATACATTACCCGCCTATTACCGAAGAGCCTAAAGCAGCCGAACGTGCAGCAGCACACGGAGATATTAATTTAATCACCCTTTTAATGGGGGCTCAAGGGCGCGGTTTACAGGTGCAAAACCACGATGGTGAATGGATTGACGCTATTGCAGAGCCAGATGAATTAATGATTAATGTGGGCGATATGTTATCGCGTCACACCAACAATAAATTAAAATCTACCATTCACAGAGTGATTAACCCGCCAAAAGAGCAATGGGGAAATT
Organism: Bizionia sp.; assembly: GCA_018067115.1. Taxonomy (GTDB): domain Bacteria; phylum Bacteroidota; class Bacteroidia; order Flavobacteriales; family Flavobacteriaceae; genus Bizionia. Next base: position 9,195 of record JAGPVI010000176.1, read on the forward strand.
CGCGTTACTCGATTCCGTTTTTTATGCACCCAATTAGTGAAATGAAATTGGATGTTTTAGAGAGTTGTATCGATGAGAAAAACCCAAAGCAATACGAAGATATTACGGCTGGAGAATTCTTAAATGAGCGCTTAATTGAACTCGGCCTGATTAAAAAATAATTAAAACCGGAAGGGGAATCTTTTAGATATTACCGCTCCACTTATTACAAATACAATGGATTTACAAGACCAATTGAAATCACTTTTTCCAGAGCATGAGACTTCTGAAACTGAAGAAAAATCAGGTGACGATTCCTCAAGTATCTGGATGCAAGATGATCCTATCTTATGTAAATACGAAAAACGCAAAGGGAAACCCATTACTATTATAGACGGGTATACAGGAGCTACCGAAGATTTTAAAAAATTAGCCAAAGAGTTGAAGCAAACACTTAGTGTTGGTGGTAGTTTTAAAGATGATAAGATTATTATTCAAGGCGATTATCGCGATAAAATAATGGCTATTCTTAAAGATAAAGGATTTAATGTAAAACGCGTTGGCGGTTAACAAATGTCTAAAACCACTTTACATATCACCAATGGCGAAAGCTTAACCAAGTATCTTAACGAGCTTGATTTTAAAGGAGATATATTATCGTGGAACGAGATGCTTTGCGAGGGACCAACAGTTAAAAACATTACTTCTAGTGCTTTTTTAGAGTTGCGTAAATCTTTTTTTAAAAACACTTATGGTTTCGATTATAAGGAAGAAGAGTTTACTTCTGAAATTCGTCGATTAGACAGTATTAATAATTTTGAACGTGTTATTTTATGGTTCGAATACGACTTATTTTGTCATATTAACCTAATAGCCGTTATTAGTTTGTTGTTGCAAAAACAAGCAACACTCCCGTTTTATTTAGTTTGTAGCGGCCGTATTGATGGAGAGAAAGGTTTAAAAGGTTTATCTCAATTATCGCCCAAACAACTTAAAGAACATTATGATAATAAAATTGAATTAACGGTAGACGATATTTCTCTTGCTGACAAAGCGTGGACTATTTACTGTGGGAATAATCATAATTTATTAAGCCCTTTAATTGTAAGACCGTCGAATTTTATATATTTAAGTAATTGCCTAAAAGCCCATTTAAGACGTTTTGCAGATACGCGAAGCGGATTGAATACTTTGGAGTATAATATTCTTAAATTAATTAATACACATACTATAAATTCAAGACATCACCTCTCTGGTTATGTGTTGCATTATCAAGGTTTCTATGGGTATAGCGATTTACAAATAGAACGTATCATTAATGATTTAGAATTGTTTTATACAGAGACCGAAGATGAATTAACATTAAATAGAGATGGTTATTTGCTTTTAGAGCATCAAAAAAACGTCTTTAATAGTATCGATAAAAATATGGAGTATGGTGGCACTAAAAAATGCGACTTTACCTATTTTAAAGATCAGAATAAACTTATAAAAACAACATTGAATGCCGATTAAAGAATCAGAATTAATTTTAAATGCCGATGGTAGCGTTTATCATCTAAATATCCGTCCGGAACATTTGGCAAAAACGGTGATTACCGTTGGCGACCCAGATCGTGTAGATGGCGTGACTAAGTATTTCGATAGTGTTAGTTTTAAAACCCGTAAGCGAGAATTCCATACGCAAACGGGAGTGTATAAAAACAAGCCGATAACTGTGATTTCTACAGGTATTGGTACCGATAATATCGATATTGTTTTTAATGAGTTGGATGCTTTGGTGAATATTGATTTAGAAACCAGAGAAATTAAAAAGGAGTTAACAACTTTAGATATTATTAGAATTGGTACTTCGGGCTCGATTCAGAAAAATATACCTATCGACTCGTTTTTAATTAGTGAATACGCCGTAGGTTTCGATAGCTTACTTCATTTCTATAATAGTGATGCGGTACAGTATAAAAATATTTCCGAAGCCTTATGTAAACACACCCAATGGTTCGATAAGAAATCTAGTCCGTACGTGGTAAAATGCGATGATACTTTATTTAAACAATTAAGCTCAAGCAAAACACACTCGGGGTTTACGGCAACTAATGTTGGTTTTTATGGGCCTCAAGGGCGCGTATTAAGATTAGCTTTACAGGACGATACTTTAAATGATAAATTGGCAAGTTTTAATTATGAAGACCGACCAATAACCAATTTAGAGATGGAAACTGCCGGTATATATGGTTTATCGAAACTTTTAGGTCACCGTGCGGTCTCTATGAATGCTATTATAGCCAATCGTGCTACTGGTGAATTCACCAAAAACGGTTCTAGTGCGGTAGATAAATTAATACAATACACTTTAGATAAGTTAATAGAATAATTTTTAAAACTTATATTCCCTAAAAACAGGAATAGCACATTACAATGAAAAAAGTAACAATTGGAGGAGTTCCGGAGCATTTTAATTTACCTTGGTACTTAGGTTTAAAGAATTGCGAATATAAAGACGCCGGTATTAATTTACGTTGGGAAGATTATTTTGGTGGTACCGGAGAAATGAGTGCTGCCCTTAGAAATGGTGATATTGATATGGCAGTTATTTTAACTGAAGGAATTATTGCCGATATTATTGCGGGAAACAAAAGTAAAATTGTTCAAACGTTTATTCAAACACCATTAATTTGGGGTATTCACGTTGCCGATCAATCAGATTTTGAGTCTATAAAAGATTTAAAAGGAACGAAAGCAGCGATAAGTCGCTACGGTTCTGGCTCTCATTTAATGGCGTATGTGAATGCTAAAAATAACGATTGGAATCTAGAAAAAGATTTAGATTTCGAAGTCATAAAAAACCTAGATGGCGCTGTAGAAGGTTTAACTGAAGGAACTGCCGATTATTTTATGTGGGAGAAATTTACTACGAAACCATTAGTAGATAACGGTACGTTTAAACGTATTGGCAACTGCCCTACCCCTTGGCCTTGTTTTGTAATTGCTGTTCGTGAAGAGTTTTTAGAATCCAATCGCGAAGAAGTAAAAACAATTTTAGACATTGTAAATAAAACGACCAAGGATTTTAAAAACATCCCGAGTATCGATAGAATGATTGCCAATAGATATAAGCAAGAAATTGAAGATGTGCAACAGTGGTTATCGCTTACCGAATGGTCTCAAACACTCATTGATGAGCCTACAATTAATAAGGTGCAAGATCAATTATTGGCTTTAGATATTATACCTAGAAAATTAGATTACAGAGATTTAGTTGAGAAACTTTAGTCCTTTAAAGTGCAGCAATTATGTATAAATAGCTATGAAAATAACATCTGTAATACTACTAACAACTATAGCACTGTGTGTTAGTCTTTGTTGTCCCGAAGATGACGACTACAACGGTCGTAATTATACCATTGAAAATGACAATTTACTTTCTGTAGAAAATAATATAACGACCTATAATTTAGGAGATACCTTATACTTTGAAACCGCTATTAGCAATACACAAAATACTACCACCAACGAGAGTATTTCTATTATAGATTTCACGCAAAATGGCGAACCTATTACCTATAGCCTTTTGGTTTATAAATTAAATAGTTATGGGAATTTAGATCGATTAGTTTTAAATGAAGACAGTATAACAGCTATAGAAGGGTCAGTTTTAGTGATTGAAGACCCTAATAATCCGTATTTGCAATTACAAACTGTACTTACAGAAAACTCCTATAAAAACAAGTTTGGGGTAACCTTATTAGAACCTGGAACATATTATATTGGAGGAGATTATAACGCTTACAACGGAAAAATAGGCATCTACACATACAACGAATTTGGATCACTAAATATCAATACAAAAATTGTGAATTCAAATACTGAAGGACTTTATGTATTTACCATAGATTAAAGCGTGAATAAGTATTAGGTTACCAGTTAATAACTGATTTTTCTTGATCTTGTAAGATAGCATTCACCATACTAAAATGAGAATTCCCAAACCAATAACCACGGTTGGCACTTAATGGCGACGGATGGCCGGAAGATAAAATAGTATGTTTACTAGCGTCTATAAGTTTGGCTTTTTTCTTTGCGAATCCGCCCCATAGTAAAAAAATAACATCCTCATTATGATCACTTATTACTTTAATAACAGCATCGGTAAACTGCTCCCAACCTTTTTTCTGGTGACTTCCCGCTTCGTGAGCACGTACTGTGAGTGTGGCATTTAATAAAAACACACCTTGTTTTGCCCAGCGTTCTAAGTTTCCAGATTTAGGATATGCTTTTCCTAAATCAGCTTCAATTTCTTTAAAAATATTAATCAATGATGGCGGGTGTGCAATGCCATCGCTAACACTAAAACACAGGCCGTTAGCCTGATTAAAATTATGATAGGGATCTTGACCAATAATAACCACTTTTATCTCGTTAAACGCGCACATTTCAAAAGCTTTAAACACATCTTCTTCCGAAGGGAAACAATTTGATACCGCATAGTCTTCTTCAATAAACTGCATTAAATTAAAAAAGTATGGTTTTTGTAATTCATCTTTTAGATAGGGATTCCAAGTCTTGGGAAGCGTCAATTGCATACGGTTTAGGGCTATAAATTAGAAATGTCTAAAATAATACTATCTTTAAAATTATAAAATAATTATTGCTTTTTATAGGGCTTTACTTTTTTAGAATTTTAAATTTGCAGATTAATTAACGACTTCTTTTTATTAGTATTTTGAATATGAAAAACATTAAATTTCCAACGGCGCAGACTATTTTATTAATTATAGCTGCATTAGTAACCTTATTAACATGGTTAGTTCCGGCCGGAAAATACAATACATTAGCTTACGATTCAGCTTCAAACACATTTATTGAAGTCGCTAAAGACAAAGCCATAACCTTACCAGCAACGCAAGAAACGTTAGATGGCTTATCGATAAAAATTCCGTTAGAAAAATTTACTAGTGGCGATATTTACAAAGCTATTAACATTCCAAATACATACCGAGAATTAGAAGCTAAACCGCAAGGTATTACCGATTTTATAAAATCGCCAATAAAAGGGATTATAGAAGCTGCAGATATTATTTTCTTAGTTTTAATTATTGGAGGGTTAATAGGTATTATAAATAGTACTGGTGCTTTCGATGCTGGAATAGCGTGGTTAGCACGTGTTTTAAAAGGTAGAGAATACATCTTAATTATTTTAGTAACCACCTTAATTGCTGCAGGAGGAACTACTTTTGGACTCGCCGAAGAAACCATCGCCTTCTTTCCTATTCTAATCCCGGTTTTTCTTGCCGCCAAATACGATGCGTTAGTGGGAATAGCTTGTATATTTATAGGCTCCTCGATTGGTACCATGTGCTCGACAATAAATCCATTTAGTACAATTATTGCTAGTGATTCGGCAGGAATAAGTTGGACAACAGGTTTACCTGGCCGCGTTTTAATGCTAGTAAGCTGTTTAGCAATTTGTATATTTTATATTATGCGTTATGCAAAACGCGTAAAAAACGATCCAACAAAATCTATTATTTACGATCAAAGAGAACAAATACAAGCTCTTTTTGGAGAGAAAAAAGAACAGACCGTAACCTTTACTTTGCGTTTGCGTTTAGCACTTTTTGTATTCGCGCTTTGCTTTCTAGTAATGATTATTGGCGTATCGATGTTAGATTGGTGGTTTGTAGAAATGACGTCAACCTTTTTAGTAGGTGCTATTTTAATAGGTATTATTGCTCAAATTAGCGAGTCTACTTTTGTAGAAACGTTTGTTAAAGGGGCTGCCGATTTATTGGGTGTTGCCTTAATTATAGGTATAGCACGTGGGGTAACAGTACTTATGGCCGACGGTTTAATTAGCGATACTATGTTGTACTATGCTAGTGGGGTTGTCGAGGGCATGTCTAAAGGATTATTCGCCAGTGTTATTACTATGATCTATGCAGGCCTTTCCTTTTTTATACCGAGTTCTTCTGGAATGGCTGTTTTAACAATGCCAATCATGTCTCCGCTTGCAGACACTGTAAATGTGGGTCGCGAAATAGTAGTTAATGCTTATCAATATGGTTTAGGGTTGTTTTATTTAATTAACCCTACAGGATTAATATTAGCGTCTCTAGCCGTTGTAAAAGTTGGGTTTAATAAATGGTTGAAATTTATTATGCCATTATTTATAGTTTTAATTGTATTCACTTTATTGGTAATGACGGTGTCTGTTTACATCTAATTCAGTGTTTATAAATACAAATGTTTTTCTAAATTTTAAATTGGTGTTTACCATAATTAATAAGCGATT
>JAGPVI010000178.1 GCA_018067115.1 Bizionia sp.
GCTACATCCACAGATACATCGTGGTATGATTTTTCGCCTGTAACTAAAGGTCTTCTAATAGGTGCTTCGTAATGAGACGCCATAATCCTTTTATAATTGTTCGTTAATTAATTTATTCTAAGCTTCAGATGTGTTTCTCACTTTTGTATGGTACTGAACATTTGGTTTAGTCCCTACATATTCTAATAAGTGATACATACGATCGTCTTCTAATAGTTTTGCAACTTTACTCTCTTTATCGTTGATGTCTCCAAATGACATTGCACCACTGCTACAAGCAGAAGAACATGCTGTTTGGAATTCACCATCCTTAATAACGCGTCCGTCACGTTTAGCGTCTAGAATTGTTTTCTGTGTCATTTGAATACACATAGAACATTTTTCCATTACACCTCTAGAACGTACTGTTACATCCGGGTTAATTACCATTCTTCCTAAGTCATCATTCATATGGTAATCGAACTCATCATTCTCACTATATAAGAACCAGTTAAAACGACGTACTTTATAAGGACAGTTGTTTGCACAATATCTTGTCCCTACACAACGGTTATATGCCATTTGGTTCTGACCTTGACGTCCGTGAGATGTTGCCGCTACTGGACAAACAGTTTCACATGGTGCGTGGTTACAGTGTTGACACATTACTGGTTGGAAAACAACTTGTGGATTATCTGCCGCAGCTTCTAACTCACCAAATCCTGATAATGATCCTTTATCTCCCCATAATCCAGAGAATTCAGTTTTCTTAGTAATATCTTCTTTAAAAGTATCTTCAGAAGAGTAGTATCTATCAATACGTAACCAGTGCATATCGCGACTACGACGTATTTCTTCTTTACCTACTACAGGCACGTTATTTTCTGCGTGACAAGCTATAACACAAGCCCCACATCCTGTACATGCATTTAAGTCGATAGATAAGTTAAAGTGATGTCCTATAGAACGATCAAACGAATCCCATAAATCTACTTCTGGAGACGTTACTGGAGTTTCTTTATGGTTTAAAGATACCATAGGAACAGCGTTCCAATGTTTCTTATCTTTAGTATTAAAAATCTCTAGTGTAGTTTCCTTAATGATATCTTCACGACCCATTAAAGTATTCTGCAATTGCACACAAGCAAACTCATGAGTTCCAGCGGCTTTTGCTATAGAAACAGATTGCACATTATTAAAGTCGGTATATAATGGGTAACCATTAACTCCCGTTTTCATTTCGTCTTTTAGACCTGCTGTTCTACCATAACCAAACGCTAAACCAACAGAACCTGTTGCTTGACCTGGCTGAATAATAACCGGTACTTTAACTGTTTTTCCGTTTACAGTAATATCTGCATAACTTCCATCTAACCCACCTGTTGCCACGTGGTGATTTACTAACCCAAGCTCTTTAGCATCGGTAGCAGATACTGTTAAATAGTTATCCCATGATGTTCTAGTAATTGGATCTGGAAACTCTTGTAACCAAGGGTTATTAGCCTGCTGGCCATCTCCCATTCCAATTTTAGTATACAACGTAAGCTCCATTCCCTTTCCAGACACAGATGCTGCTAAAGCACTTGCTGCATTACTAGCTGGGGTTTCTAAAGTCTCTTCTGTAGTTGTTGCTGTATCTACTGCTACTGATTCTGCATTAGATACAAAAACACCATCATGTAACGCACTATTAAAAGAAGCACCATTTAAGATATCATTCTTCCAAAGTGTTTTAATGTAATCGTTATACGTTACATCATTCCCGTTCCACATTAATAATGCCTCTTGGAATTGTTTTGTATTAAATAATGGACGAATTGTAGGTTGAATTAGACCGTAGTGTCCTTTTCTTAATTCTACATCTCCCCAAGATTCTAAATTGTGAGGTGCTGCTGCAATGTATTGTGTTGCTGAAGCTGTTTCGTCTGCCTTCATAGAGAAGGTTACAGACAACTCAGTTTGTTTTAAACCTTCTGCAAAATCTGTTGCATTTGGCAATGTATATAGTGGATTAACACCACTCATAATGATAGCGCCAACTTTACCTGCTTTCATATCAGCAACTAATGTTTTTACGGCTTTATCATTACCTTGTCTTGTTTTAATAGGTGTTTTAGTATTGAACGCTTTACTCTTTAAAGCTTCGTTGATTTCTAAAACTACAGTTTGTGCGTTTACATCGTTAATACCAGAAACTAAAACTCCAGTACTTCCTGCTTTTGTAAGCTGAGAAGCTGCAGACTGTGCTGCTTTTTCAACGTGTGCCGGTAAGCTTTTAGAAAAAGCACTACCTACAATTAAACTGTGTAATTTTGCTAAAACTAATTTTTGCTGACTTGGTGTTACTGCAACACGTTTATCTGCATTAGCTCCAGCTAGAGACATAATAGACTCAAATTGAATATGGCGAGACATCTTGCCATTTACAGGAATACGACCTTGTGCATAACTAGCATCAAATCCTCCCCCTTGCCAATCTCCTAAAAAGTCGGCTGCAACAGACACAATTGTTGTTGCTAGAGAAAAATCGTAACTCGCTAAACCACGCGTGTTGTATTTTGCTTGAAAGGCATCTAAAGCTGCAGATTCTGAAACGGCATCGTAAACAACATGGTTTACATTGCTATACTTTTCTTTAAATTCTGAAATCAATTTACTCGTAGATGGACTCGCATAGGTTTGTGTTAATAACACAATTTGCTTTCCTGTACCTGCTAATTGATTTAGTTTCTGAGAAGTTTCAGTAGTAAAAGTAGACCAAGAAATTTCGCTTTCGCCTTTCATTGGAGCTTTCACTCTTAAGCTATCATATAATCCTAAAACAGAGGCATTAACTCTTGCATTAGCACCACCATCGGTAACCGCTAATGAATTGTTTTGAATTTTTATTGGACGACCTTCTCGGGTTTTAACTAAAACACTTGCAAAATCAAAACCATCTGCTATTGTAGTAGCGTAGTAGTTTGCAACACCAGGAATAATTGTTTCCGGCTGAACTACGTATGGGATTGACTTAATTACTGGTCCTTCGCAAGCTGCTAAAGAAGCTGCTGCTGTGCTAAAACCAACATACTTTAAGAAATCACGACGTGTTGTAGAAGAACCTTCTAACGTGTCTTTATCACCTAAAAACTCGTCAGTAGGAATTTCGTTAACAAATTCGTTTTGTTTTAGCGTCTCAACAATAGAACTATTTTCGTTTAGCTCTTCAACACTTTTCCAGTATTTCTTGTTTGATGACATATTATATAATTGAATTTACTTCTTTAATTAATTTTATTAATAGTGGCATTTCCCACATTCTAATCCACCCATTTGAGCCGCTGTTAATTTCTCAACACCATACTTTTTAGATAACTGCTCGTGTATTTTTGTATAATAAGGGTTGTCTTTAACTTTCACTTCTGTATCACGGTGACAGTTAATACACCATCCCATTGTTAATGGAGAGTGCTGAGACATAATTTCCATTTCCTCTACAGGTCCGTGACATGTTTGACATTCTAGTCCTGCAACAGTAACGTGTTGTGAGTGGTTAAAGTAAGCGAAATCTGGAAGATTATGAATTCTTACCCATTTTACTGGTTTCTCTTCACCTGTATATTTCTGCTCGGCATCATCCCATCCAACAGCGTCGTATAATTTTTTAATCTCACCATCGTAGAATGCTTTAGAATACTCTGCAGATGTTTCTCCGTTGTATTCATATATTGACTTATGACAGTTCATACATACGTTAAGAGAAGGAATACCTGAAGTCTTACTTACTCTCGCTGAAGAGTGACAGTACTTACAGTCTATACCGTTATCTCCGGCGTGTATTTTGTGTGAGAAATGTATTGGCTGCACTGGCTCGTAACCTTGATTAACACCCACTTGCATAAAGAAACCATATACAAAATAACCTCCTGCTAACAACAAGAATATTACTGTCGTTAATACTAAGAATTGGTTTTGTATAAACGCTTTCCAAATTGGAGTGTTTTTTGGTTTCTGATTTAGCTCTAAGCCTTTTTCCTCAGCAAAACGACGTAACGTTTTATTCACTAAAACTAACGCTCCTGCTAACAAAGCAAACAACAATGCTAATCCTGCAAGAATTAACTTATTAGAAGCACCATCGCTTTGCGGATTTGCTGCTACAGCACCAGCTCCTGCAACACCTGCTGGTGGCGCTGCTTTTTCTTCTGCTGTATACGCTAAGATATTATCGATATCAGCATCTGAAAATTGAGGGAATGCAGACATCGCTGCTCCATTAAACTCTTCATACACTTTAACAGCATACGCATCGCCAGATTTTACCATCCCGGCACTATTGCGAATCCATTGGTTTAACCATTGTCGGTCTAAACCTTCGTCGTCAGCTAAACGCGCCTCCACATGTCGCAATGAGGGACCTGTCATTTTCTTGTCTAAATGGTGACAAGATGCACAATTCGTGTTAAACAATGCTTTACCTGCTACTGGATCGCCATCTTGGGCTTGAAGAGAAGTAGAAAATGCTAGTAAAATAATTAAGCTTAAACGTAAGATATTACGGCCTAATTTACGGTGAATCACCTGTTTCATATTATTAGTTAAATTATCTTCCAAACTTTGGTACGATTTTTTCATATTCAGAAAGAAATATACGCTTATAAATTTCTAAGCAAAAGTAATACTTAAAGTCGATTTTAGAAATGTTAGAGAAGTCTTAATTATTAATTTAGAGGAATTCTAAATAAGAAAATAGATTCATTTTACGTTTATAACCTATACATTTGCACATACAAAGATAGCACTATGAAATTATTACCATTAAGACACAGCAGTTTACTAATTCTTTTTACACTTTTAATCTGTTCTTACAGTCAGGCACAAGACGGAAAATTAGTGATAAATCAAGATTCTAAAATTGAAAAATTATTAGAATTGAAGAAAGATATAAATAAGAACGAGAGTGATAACGAACGTTACCGCATTAATATCTTCTCTGGAAGCTTAGAAGGTGCAGAAAGTGCACGTAGTAAGTTTAGGGGCGCCTACTCTGATTGGAGCACTGCGCTTAAGTACGAAACACCCAATTACAAAATTTATGCCGGTAGCTATAGATCGCGATTGGAAGCAGACAGAGCGCTCGCACTAATTAAAAAGAACTTTCCAAATGCGTTTACTTTAAAACCTAAAAAGGACTAAATAAACTCTTTTCTTTGGAACAAAAAAGCACCGTATTTTAGTTTTTAAAATACGGTGCTTTTTTATATCTAAACGCGCCGTCACTTAATAATTATAATTCGTTATTTCAATAAAAAACCGAGTCTTAAAATGATCTAATACCTCAAAAAGAGAATTAAAAAGAAGTTCATTATCGCCATAATTACATCTTAAAATAACTGTATCGCGCACTTAGAAACTTAAAAGGATCTGAAAAATAGCTAAAAAATAGAGTTTTAATGATTAAGAATCGTTGTAGAAATTAGTTTTAAACGGTCCTCTTTCTGGTTACATTTAGTTTTCACTTCATAATATACCCTAAGTCTTATTGATTGTCTTGACTAAGGTTGATACACGCACTCTTGATAGCTCCAATTGATAGGTGTAGACTTGTTAATAGAACCATCTCTTTAATAGCCAAAATACCGTACTGTAATTAGTTCTGTGATTAATTATAAAGATAATAAGTGATCACCTATTAATAAGTCACCTCTAGACTACCAGCGACAATACGTATTACACTTTTAGCATAGCATTGACTGAAGTGCATTAGACTATTAAAAAAGCAACACTCACTTTTAAAATTGAAGTTCAGCCTATCGCATTTAAGAAACCAAAATCAAGATACTTTTGATGGGTTGCTCTCTTAAGAAAAACTTCTAACTAAGCACATCATCTAAGATGGAAAACCAATATCCAAATTTTTAAAGATTCTTGAGGTGCATTTGCTTTTAAAATTCCTTTCCGCAATGTGTATACCATTAAGTGAAAGACCGAACAAGAATTAAAACTAAGAAGATTGGAAATTGGTATCGATGATAAGTGATCACCTATTAACAAGCAACCCTCGACTACAACCGAGGGAACACGTATTACACTTTTAGCCTACCGTTGACTGAAGTGCATTAGATTAATAAAAGAGCACCTCACTTTTAAAATTGACTTATAGCCTATTGCATTTAAGAAACCAAGGTCGATGTGATGGGTTATAAATCACGATAATCTAAAAAGCAAAAAAGCACCTATTTTACAATAGATGCTTTTAATTATTATACTTAATACCTAGTTGGTATTTGTAATTATTTCAATTTCTTTTTTACTTCAACTTCATGGAACGCTTCAATCGTGTCCCCTTCTACAATATCGTTAAAGTTTTTAAGTTGCATACCACAATCGTATCCTTTAGCTACTTCTTTAGCATCGTCTTTAAAACGTTTTAACGATGTTAATTCACCAGTGTAGACTACAACTCCATCTCTAATTAAACGGATTTGTGAGTTTCTGAATATTTTACCATTCATAACCATACACCCTGCAATAGAACCTACTTTAGATACTTTAAAGATTTCTCTAATTTCGGCAGTACCAGTAACCTCCTCTTTTAATTCTGGAGATAACATTCCTTCCATCGCATCTTTAAGATCGTTGATAGCGTCGTAAATAATAGAATACGTTCTAATATCTACTTCTTCGCGATCTGCAATAACACGAGCGTTTCCTACAGGTCTTACATTAAACCCAATAATAATCGCATCTGATGCTGTTGCAAGTAACACATCACTTTCTGTAATGGCTCCAACACCTTTATGTAAGATATTCACTTGAATTTCTTCAGTAGATAACTTCTGGAATGAATCTGTTAATGCTTCCACAGATCCATCAACATCACCTTTAAGGATAATATTTAATTCTTTAAATGTTCCTAAAGCAATACGTCTTCCAATTTCGGCAAGGGTTAATGTTTTCGTAGTACGAACGTCCTGCTCACGTTGTAATTGCATACGCTTGGTTGCAATTTGCTTCGCTTCTCTTTCGTCTGCAAATACACTAAATTTATCTCCTGCTTGTGGCGCACCGTCTAGTCCTAGAATAGATACTGGAGTCGATGGGCCAGCTTCAAGAACCTCATGGCCTCTTTCGTCTTGCATAGCCTTAATCTTACCACTATTTTTTCCTGCTAATACGTAATCTCCAATACGAAGCGTACCTGCTTGAACTAAAATAGTAGAGACATAACCACGTCCTTTATCTAAATACGCTTCCACAACTGTACCAACAGCTGCTTTGTTAGGATTCGCTTTAAGTTCTAGAAGCTCTGCTTCTAGTAATATTTTTTCTAATAATTCTTTAACACCAGTTCCCATTTTAGCCGAGATATCGTGAGATTGAATCTTACCTCCCCAATCTTCCACCAATAGGTTCATTTGTGCTAAACCTTCTTTAATTTTTTCTGGATTAGCATGCGGCTTATCGATTTTATTAATGGCAAATACAATTGGTACCCCTGCAGCTTGTGCGTGAGCAATTGCTTCTTTTGTTTGCGGCATAATAGCATCATCGGCAGCAGCTACAATAATAGCGATATCGGTAACTTGAGCTCCACGAGCACGCATTGCTGTAAAGGCCTCGTGACCTGGTGTATCTAAAAACGCGATCTTTTGTCCGTTTTCTAATTCCACACCATACGCACCAATGTGTTGCGTAATTCCTCCAGATTCTCCAGCAATTACATTTTCCTTACGGATGTAATCCAATAACGATGTTTTACCGTGATCTACGTGACCCATTACCGTTACAATTGGTGCTCTGGTAACTAAGTCTTCTGGTTTGTCTATAACTTCTACAATAGATTCTTCAATACCAGCAGTTACAAATTCTACCTCATAACCAAACTCGTCTGCTACAATAGTTAATGTTTCAGCGTCTAGACGTTGATTCATTGTTACCATCATACCTAATGACATACACGCTGATATAATTTTTGTTACAGGAACATCCATCATCGTTGCGACTTCACTAGCCGTTACAAACTCGGTTACTTTAAGAATCTTACTATCTGCTTCTTGTTGCTCTAGTGATCTTTCTGTTGAATCTCTGTGAGAGTCTCTTTTATCTCTACGATATTTAGCTCCTCTACCTTTATTAGATTTACCTTGAAGTTTTTCTAAGGTTTCTCTAACTTGCTTTTTAACATCTTCTTCACTTGGCTCTTCTTTAACAACACTACGACGTACTTGACCAGGTTTTTTACCTTTAAATCTATCGTTTGTTCTGTTAGCACCTCCTGTTGTAGCTGTTCCAGGTTTATTTTCTCCTGGTTTAGAAATACGACGGCGTTTTTTCTTGTTCGCGCTATCGTTATCTTTTTTATCGTCTTTCTTTTTCTTAGGCTTTTTAAATTGCGAAAGATCTATTTTCTCTCCTGCAATTTTTGGCCCTGAAAGTTTCTGATATTGTGTTTTTACCGTTTCTTCAACTGGTTCGCTAGGTGCAGCAGGTTCTTCTTTCTTAGCTTCAACTTTAGGAGTCTCTACTTTAGGAGTTTCTACTTTTTTAGCGGTTTCCTTTGCAGGAGCAGCTGGTTTTTCGGTAGCTTTAGGCTTTTCCGTTTTTACAGTTTCTGTTTTAGCCACTGTAACTTTGGGTTTAGTAGTCTCTGCTTTAACCACAGGTTTAGAAGCTTCCTTTTTAGCCTCAACCTCAACCTTAGGTGTTTCCTTAATAGGAGCCTCAGTTTTTGGTGTTTCTGCTTTAGGAGCTTCAACTTTAGGAGTTTCTACTTTTTGAGCTTCTACCTTAGGCGTTTCGGCAGGTTTAGGTTCTTCCTTAGATTTTTTAGGATCTAGGTCTATTTTACCTACTTGCTTAGGGCCTGAAAGTGGTTTATTAGCTTTAATAACCTCTTGCTTTCTAGCGCGTTCTCTTTCCTCATCTTCTTTCTGCTTAGCTTCCAATTCTTTTTCACGTTTTAAACGTAAATCTTCCTTTTCTTTCTGCTTAGCTTCACTAACTTCTTGAGATTTTACTTTTTTGCTCGCATCCGTTTGAAACCCATCAGACAGCACATTATATGTGTCTTGAGAGATTTTCGTTGTTGGACGCTTCTCGATCTCGATACCTTTAGAATCCAAAAATTCTACAGCACGATCTAAAGAGATGTTAAGCTCACGTAATACTTTATTTAATCTAATCGTTTCAGCCATAAATTGCCTTTAACCTTTAATTTTACTCAAATATATGTTAATCTTCGAATTCTTCCTTAAGAATTCTAATAACATCTAGAATTGTTTCCTCTTCTAGATCTGTTCTTTTTATTAAATCTTCAACATCTTGTTCCAATATGCTTTTCGCTGTATCTAAACCTGCTTTGCTGAATTCTTTAATTATCCAACCTTCAATTTCGTCTGAGAATTCTCTTAATTCCACATCTTCTTCTGCACCTTCTCTAAAGACATCAATCTCGTAACCTGTTAACTGGCCAGCTAAACGGATGTTGTGACCGCCACGACCAATTGCTTTACTTACTTCTTCTGGTTTTAAAATTGCTTCCGCTCTTTTATTTTCCTCATCTATTTTAATAGACGTTACACGTGCAGGGCTTAACGCTCTCGTAATGTATAACTGTAAGTTGGTTGTATAATTAATAACGTCGATATTTTCGTTTCCTAATTCACGAACAATACCGTGAATACGTGATCCTTTCATACCAACACACGCTCCAACAGGGTCTATTCTATCATCGTAAGAATCTACCGCTACTTTTGCTTTTTCACCTGGAATTCTCACCACATTTTTAATAGTAATTAAACCATCAAATACTTCAGGAATTTCAGCTTCAAATAATTTTTCTAAGAATTTAGGAGACGTACGCGACATAATAATTGACGGTTTGTTTCCTTTTAATTCTACGCTATCTATAATTCCTCTTACATTATCTCCTTTTCGGAAGAAATCTGAAGGAATTTGTTTTTCTTTAGGTAATATAATTTCATTCCCTTCGTCATCCAACAGAATAACGGCACGGTGACGAATATGGTGTACCTCTGCGGTATACAAATCACCTTCTAAATCTTTAAATTGCTTATAGATATTAGTGTTATCGTGCTCGTGAATTTTAGAAATTAAATTTTGGCGTAATGCTAAAATAGCACGACGACCAAGATCGATTAATTTTACTTCTTCAGATACATCTTCCCCTACTTCAAAATCTGGTTCAATTTTACGTGCTGCAGTTAATGAAATCTCCTGGTTAGGCTCTTCCACTTCTCCGTCTGCTACAACGATTCTATTTCTCCATATCTCTAAATCTCCCTTGTCTGGATTTATAATAATATCAAAATTATCATCATCTCCAAATTTCTTTTTTAAAGCGTTCCTAAAAACGTCCTCTAAAATAGCCATTAATGTAACACGGTCGATTAATTTATCGTCTTTAAACTCCGAAAACGATTCAATTAATGCAAGATTCTCCATAACTCTTATTGAATTAAAATTTTATCATCACTTTTGCCTCTAATATATCATTATAGACAATATTTGCTTTTTTCTGAACGGTAACTTTACCTTTCCCAATTGGTTTAGGCTCTCTAGCTTTCCATTCTAACTCTATTGCTTCGTCTGAAGCAGAAACCAACTTTGCAGTAATAGTTTCGGTTGCTGTTTTCACCTCTATTTCCCGTCCAATATTTTTACTGTATTGTCTTGGTAATTTTAAAGGAGTAGTTGCTCCTGCTGAAGCTACTTCTAAAGAAAAATCATGTTCTTCTCTATCAATATTATGCTCGATAGCGCGGCTAATAAAGATACAATCTTCTACCTTAACGCCTTGATCTCCATCGATAATAATACTGATATTGTTCTCTCCAGAAATGGTGAAATCTATTAGAAAAAGATCTTCTCTTTCTAATAGTCCATTTTCTAATAATTCTTTGACTTTTGCTACAAACATTCTTAAGTATAAAAAGAGGGGACTCTCCGTCCCCTCGCTTTCTTTTTTTCTTACAACGGTGCAAATATACACATTTTTATTGATTTACATAATTATTGAAATATCAAATTTTATAGTTAACTTTAGAAAAACAACCAAAAAAGCCAATTTTATGAAAAAAATACTTGTTCCCACCGACTTTTCTCCCGAAGCAGAGAATGCATTAAAAGTAGCTGCAAAACTCGCAACAAAACACGATTGCGAACTTTTACTTTTGCACATCGTAGACTTACCGCTTCAACAAATTAGCGAATTAGGCACCCCTACCGAACTTCCTGAAGCTGTTTATTTCATGAAATTAGCACAAAGAAAATTTGAAAATCTTCTAGAGAAAGACTACTTACAACCATTAGCTATTAATCATATTGTAGAATTTAATGAAATTTCTCAAGGTATTTTAGACACTTGTAAGAAAAATAATATAGACTTAATTATTATGGGGTCTCACGGCGCCGATGGTTTAAAAGAAATGTTTATTGGCTCGACAGCCGAAAAAATTGTACGCACCTCCGACACTCCTGTTTTGGTGATTAAAAATGAACATATTAATTTTAATATTGAAGATTTTGTTTTTGCTTCAGATTTTAAGAATGATAACAAAGAAACCTATAAGCAGGCGATTAAACTTGCCGAGCTTTTTGGCGCTAGAATCCATTTATTAATGGTGAATACGATGTCGAATTTTACAACCACTGCGGCTGCCAAAGTACGCATTCGAGAATTTATTGAAGGGAATACGTTTGACAACTTTACCACGAATATTTATAATGATGAGAGTGTAGAAAAAGGCATTTTAAATTTCTCGCAAATCATTAATGCCGATTTAATTGGAATTAGCACCCACGGTCGCCAGGGTATTTCTCATTTTTTTAATGGAAGTATTAGTGAAGATTTAGTAAACCACGCGAAAAGACCTGTTATTACCTTTAAGATTTAAACGAAATTTACAAGACATAGGGGTTCGAAAGAGTTTTTTTGAGATTTTTTTTTACCATACACTCCTCATACACTATCCATAGGGTATCCATACACCATCTATGGAGCATCTTAGTTGTGGCGTATTTTAACACGAACCTATTAAACAACAAATAGCCTTTGGGAAAATCGTGAGATTTTTGAAGTGAGGACCACTAAAGCAATAGCTTTCACACTGTGTTTGGAGCCGTTTTTATCCTACCCCTTTCTTAACACGTATTTCCTTATGCAGAATTCTAACTATTCCCACAATAGTATTGTCAACCTTTATGTAAAACATAAGATAAGATTTAGTTTTAGGTGACATCTACCGTATTGGCACTCCACATAACTAAAAGGAGTACTCTCTGGACTGTGCTCGAGGGACAGCTAACAAACAAGCGAACCATCTAAATAAAAACATGATAGCTTTTAAAGTGGGAATATAATTTTATAAAAAAGATACACTTACGCCCCTAAGTATTTGTACCACGCAAAAACGAGTAGGTAATTACTGGGGATATTAAGTTTTAGTTCTGCTCGACCTACATTAAACCTAGAGAAAGAATGCTACAAGAGAATTTACTAATAGATCTCTAACCCGATATAAGGTGACTAAAAACAAAAAATCCTAACTCTTTTCAGAATTAGGATTTGCTTGTTGGCCCACTAGGGCTCGAACCTAGACTCTTCGGTACCAAAAACCGACGTGTTGCCAGTTACACCATGGGCCAGTGTTTCTAACGTTGCTGCAAATTTAAGACAAACTTTTATTTACGCAAACATTTTCTGAGAAATTTTCATCAAAATTAAATCTTTTTTTTAGCCCCTACCACTAACCTATTCATTACTAGCATTCAAGGCGTTTTACCGCACTATGTTAAGACTCCCTAAATGATTAGAATCTTTTTATTATTATTACTAAATTCGCCACAGTTTAATATTATAACTTAAAATATGACAGCAATCACCTTTAAAAAGTGGAATAACATAACAGGTTGGCTCGCTTTTTTAATTGCATTAATCACTTACAGTCTAACTGTAGAACCTACTGTTAGCTACTGGGATGCCGGAGAATACATATTAACCTCTGCCAAGTTACAGGTGGGCCACCCACCGGGAGCACCACTGTTTCAAATGCTTGGAGCCTTCTTCTCGACCTTTGCTTTCGAGCCTTCTCAAATAGGGCTGATGATGAATATGATGAGTGCTGTTGCTAGTGCATTTACTATATTATTTATGTTTTGGAGTATTACTATCCTACTGCCAAAGCTTATAAAATCTGAAACTCTAACCCAAGGAACAGCTGTAGCTATCTTAGGAAGCGCACTTGTAGGAAGTTTAGCTTTCGCTTTTACCGACACCTTTTGGTTTAATGCTGTGGAGACTGAAGTTTATGCAATGGCCACTTTAATAATGGCTGTTTTATTCTATTTAGGCTTACGCTGGGAAATGGATATGGACAAGCCTAGAGGTAACCGCTGGTTAATTCTAATTGCTTTTGTAATTGGGTTATCGTTTGGTGTTCACTTTATGGGACTACTTACCATTCCTGCTATAGGGTTGATCTATTATTTTAAAAACTATAAAACCATTACGCCGGTTAATTTTATCCTGGCCAATGTGGTATCGGTCGCTGTATTATTATTTGTATTTAAATTACTAGCACCAAATATTTTACGCTTTTTTAGTGTTTTAGAAATATTCTTCGTCAATACTGTAGGAATGCCGTTTAACTCGGGATCTATAATTGCCGGCATTGTATTGGTGGCTGCTATTTACTTTAGTTTACGCTACACACGCCAAAAAAACTATGTTAATATAAACACCGGTATTTTATGTATTACGTTTGTAGTTATAGGTTTCTCTACGTGGCTTATGCTCCCTATTCGCGCCAATGCCAATGTTGTCGTTAACGAGAACAATCCGTCTAGTGCAAGAGAATTATTAGCCTATTATAACTTAGAGCAATACCCAGAAACACACTTGTTTTACGGTCCGTTATTTACAGAACAATACACAGGACTAGACAAAGACACCCCTTATATAGACGACAAACCTAAGTACGAGAAAGACCTAGTTTTAGGAAAATACGTTGTGGTCAATGAGTTTGTAAACGCAAAACAAAATTTCAACTCAGAGCAGGCTGCCATTTTACCACGTATGTGGAGTAGCGAAAATGCCGAGAATTATTATATGTTTACTGGCTTTTTAAATTTTGAATTAAAACCAGAATATGTTTTAGACCCGTTTGCAGAACAGAAAATAAACGAGTTCGTTTTTAAGTACGAAAAAGGCGAACTAACAGAGTCTGAATACGATCAATTTATGAGTGTTTATGGCGACAAGCTTTCTCTTTATTTAAACGATCGCCTTAAGCAAGACGTTGCCTATATTACACAGTTTAAAAATGAAATTGCTAAAGGGAATGTCGATTACGAAGATTACCATTTGTTCTTAAAGCAATTTGGTCAGCAATATTTAGACATTGAAAAACCGTCGTTAGCAAGTAATATTTCCTATTTATTTCAATACCAATTAGGGTATATGTACTGGAGGTATTTTATGTGGAATTTTACCGGAAGGCAAGATGATATCCAGGGTCGTTACGACAATCACGGAAACTGGCTTAGTGGTATAAACGCTTTCGATGCATGGCATCTTGGGCAATCGCAAGATCATTTACCTAGCGATGTAAAAAACAACAAAGGGAGAAACACCTATTTTTTCCTTCCATTTATTTTAGGACTAATCGGTTTGTTTTTCTTGTTTAATAGAGACAAGAAACTCTTTTGGGTGCTTTTAGTGTTTTTCCTATTTACAGGAATTGCCATACAGGTTTATACCAATGTACGACCTTTTGAACCTCGAGAGCGTGACTACTCGGTAGTTGGTTCGTTTTATGTCTTCGCCATATGGATTGGCTTTGGTGTCTTCGCTATTTTTAACGCGTTACGAAAACGTATTAGTAGCCCAATGCTTGCCCCAGCAGTTACTTTAGTCTGTTTACTTTTAGTGCCTACAGTTTTAATTTCTAATAACTGGGACGACCACGACCGCTCTGGAAAATACACAGCCGATTCTATGGCGAAAAAGTATTTAGATTCTTGTGGCGAAAACGGAATCCTTTTCACCATTGGTGATAATGATACGTTTGCATTGTGGTACGCGCAAGAAATTGAAGGTTATAGAACCGATGTTCGAATTATTAATACCAGTTTATTTCAAACCGATTGGTATATCGACCAGATGAAACGCAAAGCCTACGAGAGTGACCCTATTCCGTCTTCACTAACACACGATCAGTACAAATATGGTACACGAGATTATGTTATGAAGAGTTTAGAGTATTACGACCAGGCGGCCGAGGAAAACAGACGCACCTATAATAAAGACACCCTACTAATTAAAGACTTTATGGCGTTTGTGTCTAGCGACAACCCAAAGACAAAATACCGTAGAATTTTAGAATTACAAGGTGATGATATAAACCGATACCCTGCACAACTAAAAAGCACGAACTATTTCCCTGTGGAAAACATTAGAGTTCCTGTAAATAAAGAGAATGTTTTAAAATACGGTATTGTAAAAGAAAAGGACGCCGATAAGATTGTACCTTATATTGATATAAAAATCGATGCTAATGTTATTTACAAACAGCGTTTATTAATGCTTGATATTGTTGCCAATAACGATTGGGAACGCCCTATTCACTTTACTGGTGGTGCTTTTGGAGATGATGATTACATCTGGATGAAAGATTACTTACAGTTAGACGGTATGGTGTACACATTAGTACCAATTAGAACCCCTGTTAAACGCGCCAACCCTTTTGATATGGGACGTGTGGACAGTGAGTCTATGTACGCTAAAGTAAAGAGTTGGGACTGGGGAAATAGTGGTGGCGACATCTACCACGATCCGGAAACACGTAAAAACTCAATTTCTTACCGTGGTAATTTAGCACGATTAATAGAAACGTTAATTAATGAAGGTAAACTGAACAAAGCGGAAGAGATTGCAGACATCGCTATGACAAATATGCCGGTAGATAAATTTGGCTACTACACACTTTTAGAACCTTATATAGGAGCTTACTACGAAGTTGGAGCCAAAGATAAAGCCCGACAATTGTATACAGATGTTGCTGAAAAATACCAAGAAAGCCTAAAGTATTACAGTGAGTTAACCCGCGAAAACCAAGAGAAAAATTTCGTTGAAATCTATACTGATATCGAACGTTATAATGCCTTAATAAAAACTATAATACAACACGACGATGCTTTTGCAGAGAAAGAATTTACTGTTTTTAATAACTATGTAAAGCTATTTGCTAGCTTATATGGTGTTGACGAGCAAATTAACACACCTGTAAAAGGCGAAAGAGATATTATCTCTAGAGACAGTAGCATCCCCATAAAGGACACTTTAAAATTACCCCAATAATTAGTTTAAGATTGTGAAGCTAGTACCCGTAAAAATACCATCTTTTATAAAACGAATTTTCCCAGACTATGTTTGGGATTTTTCGTCTAGTGGTAAAGTGCTTTACCTCACTTTTGATGACGGGCCAACACCAGAAATAACACCCTGGGTTTTGGATCTTTTACAACAGTACAATGCGAAGGCTACTTTTTTTTGCATTGGCGACAATATAGAAAAGCACCCCGAAATTTTTAAACAGGTTTTAGCCGGTGGCCATACTATTGGTAACCACACTCAAAACCATTTACGAGGTTGGAAAACGAGTACCAAACGCTATATTAAAAACACTTTAAGAGCACAAGAAGCTATTAATGCTAATAGCCCCTACCCTATAAAACCATTGTTATTTAGACCCCCTTACGGGCAGATAACGCCTAGCCAAGGCAAAGCCTTGCAAAGTTTAGGGTATACAATTATTATGTGGAGTGTTATTACTTTCGATTGGGAAGACTATTTAAGTGAAGAGCAATGCTTAAACAACGCGCTTAATAATACCACCGACGGAAATATTGTTGTGTTTCACGATAGTATAAAAGCCTCTAGGAATATGACGTATGCATTACCAGAAGTCCTCAAGCATTTCTCGGGATTGGGTTATACGTTTAAAGCGATATCTCACCCCTAAAACGGCTAGATAAACTGCTTAACAATTCCAATTAAAGTATTGGCATCTTGCTCGCCACTATGGCGCCATTTCATCTCACCATTTTTATAGATTATTAGTGTTGGCAAGCCTTTTACCCTAAGTGCTTCAGAGAGTTCTTTATTTTTATCGACGTCTATTTTTATTACTTTAGCTTTATCGCCTAGCGCCGCTGCTACATCTCTTAACACGGGATGCATTGCCGTAGATTGCTCGTTCCATTCTGTATAAAAATCTAATAATACGGGAACCTCTACATCTATTAATTCTCCAAATTTTGACATTCGTATTTGTGTTAGTTAAACCTTAAGGTTACTATGAAGCACCATACTAAAGTGACTTCATTAAAACCTATTTGTTATATACGTTACAGTTATTATAAAAATACACATTTTTTAGTACATCGCAGTTATTAGTGCTTTTAAGTGATTTCTGACTCTTGTTTAAGCTCTATAACGGTAATTTCTGGCCAAATCCCAAAACGCCCGGGGTATGCCAAATATCCAAATCCGCGATTTACATTTATATACTGTTCTTTCTTTTTATAGATTCCTGCCCATTGTTTGTACCTAAAGCTAACGGGGCTCCATTTAAACCAACCGGGAATTTCAATTCCAAATTGCATTCCGTGGGTATGGCCGCTTAGTGTTAAATGATAGTGGTACGGATGGTCTACCACTTTAGCTTCCCAGTGCGATGGATCGTGGGTAAGCACTATTTTAAAATCGTTAGGATCTACACCTTCACTTGCCTTTTGTAAATCGCCTGCTTTTTTAAAACCACCTTTACCCCAATTCTCGACACCAATGAGTGCAATACGTTGCCCTTCGCGTTCTAT
This sequence comes from Bizionia sp., assembly GCA_018067115.1. Lineage (GTDB taxonomy): Bacteria > Bacteroidota > Bacteroidia > Flavobacteriales > Flavobacteriaceae > Bizionia. The sequence goes on from JAGPVI010000178.1 coordinate 17,863, forward strand.
AAAACGGCTGTCGTTTAACAGGACATCGTAGCCCATTTCTTTTTGAATAGTGATAAGCTCATCGAGGTTTTCTTTTTTCTTTTCTTCGGATTGCCACTCTACATAATCACCATAATCGTGATTCCCTAATACTGAGAACACCCCATCTTTAGCGCGAAGTTTACCAAAGGTACTTTTCCAAGGTTTCATTTCGGTGGCAAGGTTATTTACCAAATCTCCGGTAAAAAAGATAGCATCACTTTTTTGCTCGTTTATAAGGTTAACAGCATATTCTATTTTTTCATGATTATCGAAACTCCCGGCATGGATATCGCTAATTTGCGTTATTTTATACCCGTGAAATGCTGGCGGCAGGTCTTTAAATGTTAAGGTATACGTTAGCACTTTAAAGTTGTATTTTCCTTTATACATACCGTAAAGTAGTGCACCAAATGGCAATGCTGCCAACCCCAAAGCAAGGTAGCTTATAAACTTTCTTCTAGAAGCCATAAAACTAGCATCGGGTTCTTTATTACCAAAAAAGCGGGTATAAATAGCGTGTGGCACTCTTAAAAAGTCTTCACCTAAAAGAAAAATAATTAGAATTAGTTTTGGAACAAACAGACTAAGCACTAATCCAAAAGCATAACTTTTTACTGGTGTTAATACCTTTACGGCTTCGTTAGCCTCTATAACCATTTGGTAAAATAAGTTACCAATTACAAGGCCACTAATTACCCAATAGAACCAATACGCCACTTGTTTTTTAGTGATGGTTTTAACGGCTTGAAAAGCGTAGTAATCTATAATAAGGTAAACGATTATAAAAATAACCCAGCGTAGCGTCATAAAAAAAATAGGTGTTATGTGTTAAAATTAAGTGTTTTACCGTGGTAATTATCTTATAAAACTGTTAAAGATTTGTTGTTTATAGGATTACAGCACCTATTTAAATTGTTTTTAATAGCAGTGTGTTGCATTAAATAGCCTGTTTACTTTTTTAAAATTGCGAATTAATAAAGGGTATTTATACGTTTAGTTTTTTGTAGTTTTGAAACTCTATAAACACTTTATTATGTCCGATCAAAAACGCGTTTTTTTAGTTGATGCTTATGCTTTAATCTTTAGGGGTTATTATGCTTTTATAAAAAACCCTAGAATAAATTCTAAAGGCGTCGACACGTCGGCCATTATGGGATTTATGAATTCTCTGCTAGACGTTATAAAACGAGAACGCCCGGACCATTTAGCTGTTTGTTTTGACAAAGGCGGAAGTGCGGACCGTGTTGAAATTTTTGAAGCTTATAAAGCCAATCGCGATGCCACTCCCGAAGCTATAAAGACGGCTGTACCTTATATTATGGATATTTTAAAGGCGATGCATATTCCTATTATGGTAAAGGAAGGTTTTGAGGCCGATGATGTTATTGGTACACTCTCTAAGCAAGCAGAAAAAGAAGGGTTTACCACTTTTATGGTAACACCAGATAAAGATTTCGCGCAGTTAGTAAGTGAGAATATATTTATGTACCGCCCTGTTTTTGGTGGTGGTTACGAAACCTGGGGTATACCAGAAATACAAAAGAAATTTGAAGTTGAAGACCCGTTACAAGTTATAGACTTTTTAGGAATGATGGGTGATGCGTCTGACAATATTCCGGGATTACCGGGGGTTGGCGAAAAGACGGCTAAGAAATTTCTAGCCAAATATGGTAGTATGGAAAACCTTTTAGCCAATACCCACGAGCTAAAAGGTAAGATGAAGGAAAAAATTGAAGCCAATAAAGAATTGGGGTTACTCTCTAAAAAACTGGCTACTATTATGCTAGATGTACCGGTAACTTTTAATGCTAAAGATTTTGAATTATCGGAGCCAGATATTGAAAAGGTAACTGAGATTTTCCAGGAGTTAGAATTTAGGCGCTTAATAGATAATTTTGTTAAGACGTTTACTGTTGAAACTCCCGAAAGCGGAGCTGCGGCAGCATTACCGCAATCTAAAAAAGCTGCCAATGTTAGCGATAATGCTGGTGCAGGGCAATTTAATTTATTTGGAACCGAGAGCGATTCCGCGGAAGCGACACCAAACGCTTTTACCCGCCAAACACTTTCTACAACGTCGCATTTTTACCAAAGTGTGGCCCCTGGGATGGCAACAACCTTGTTTTTAAAACAATTAATGGCCCAAAACAGCGTGTGTTTCGATACGGAGACCACGGGATTAAACCCATTAACGGCAACATTAGTTGGTATAGCATTCTCTTGGGAAGCAGGCAAAGGGTTTTATATACCAGTACCCGAAGACCAAGAAGCGGCACAAGAAGTTGTAGAATTACTCCGTCCGTTTTTTGAAGCTGAGCACATTGAAAAGGTGGGGCAGAATTTAAAATACGACATTAAAGTACTTGATAAATACGACATAAAGGTACAGGGAAAATTATTCGATACTATGTTAGCGCATTATTTAATAAACCCCGATATGCGCCATAATATGGATGTTTTGGCCGAGACCTATTTAAATTATACGCCGGTTTCTATTACCGAACTTATTGGCAAAAAAGGCAAAAACCAACTATCTATGCGCGATGTGCCTTTAGAGCAGCAAACGGAATATGCGGTTGAAGATGCCGATATTACTTTACAATTAAAACACCATTTTGAAACCGAATTGGGGAGTGCAAATATAGAGCGCTTGTTTAATGATATTGAGATCCCTCTGCTTCGTGTTTTAGCCGCGATGGAACTGGAAGGTATTAATCTTGACGAGGCCTTTTTAAGATCACTATCGGCCGATTTGGATGCTGACATTAAGACTTTAGAAGCTAAAATTTATGAGGTTGCTGGAGAGACTTTTAATATTGCCTCGCCTAAGCAATTGGGAGTTGTTTTATTTGAAAACCTAAAATTGGTAGATAAGCCTAAGAAAACAAAAACGGGACAGTACGCGACTTCGGAAGATATTTTATCGTATTTAGCAAAAGACCACGAGATTATTCAGAATATTTTAGATTATCGCGGACTTTCGAAATTAAAGAGCACGTATATTGATGCGTTACCAACGCAAATAGAACCAACTACTGGGCGCGTGCACACGGATTATATGCAAACGGTTGCTGCTACTGGGCGTTTAAGTAGTAATAACCCTAATTTACAAAATATTCCTATCCGTACCGAACGTGGCAGACAAGTACGAAAAGCATTTGTACCACGTAATGAAGACTATATTTTACTGGCTGCCGATTATTCGCAGATTGAGCTTAGAATTATTGCGGCGTTGAGTAAGGAAGAAACGATGATTACCGCTTTTAAAAACGGCGAAGATATTCACGCTAGTACAGCATCGCAAGTTTTTAATGTGCCTTTAGGTGAGGTAACGCGTGAGCAGAGAAGTAACGCCAAAACGGTTAATTTTGGAATTGTTTACGGGGTTTCGGCCTTTGGATTAAGCAATCAGACCAATTTATCGCGAAGTGAAGCCAAAGATTTAATCGATACATATTACGAAACCTACCCCAAGCTAAAATCGTATATGAGTGAGCAAGTAGATTTTGCTCGCGATAATGGTTATGTACAGACTGTTTTAGGTCGCCGACGCTACTTAAAAGACATTAATTCTAGAAATGGAGTTGTTCGTGGTGCTGCAGAGCGAAATGCAGTAAATGCACCCATACAAGGAAGTGCTGCCGATATTATTAAAATTGCAATGATTGCCATTTACAATGCTTTGGAAGCGGGGAACTACAAGTCTAAAATGTTATTGCAGGTGCATGATGAATTGGTTTTTGATATTTACAAACCAGAATTGGAAGCGATGAAAACGCTTATAAAAACTGAAATGGAACACGCTTTTACATTAGATGTTCCGTTGGATGTTGAAATGGACACTGGAATAAACTGGCTTGAAGCGCATTAGGATTTAAAATTATTTTTAGGTAGCTTTAGATGTTAAACTTTTCACTATGGCAAACTTACGTACAATATCACTTTCTATAAATGAATATAAGAATGAGCGACAATTTTTTATTCGCTTTAGATATAATCAAGAATTTATTTCTGTTTTAAGGAAAATAGATGGTGCGAAGTGGAGCTCAACTTTAAAAAGCTGGTATATAAAATGCACACCCTCTCACAAAGATGCTATTTATGAAGCCTTTTCGGGAATTGCACATATAGAATATAAAAATACATTTGAAGCCAAAAGCGATAACCGCACTAGATTTCCAGAAAAAAGAGAACGTGTTCTTAGTTTAGAAAATCGGAATTTATTAAATGGTTTTTACAAATATTTAGTTGGTAAACGGTATAGCAAAAGTACCATTGATACTTATATATTTTTTGTTGCCGATTTTGTTGAATTTCAGCATGAAAAAGATTTAACATTATTAACCGGACGAGATGTCGAGTTGTTTGTTGAGACCGTATTTATTAAACGTAAGTATTCTGTAAGTACCCAAAGGCAATTTATTAGCGCTATTAAACAATTTACCTGTTATTACCCGGATACTCAAATCAGCAATTTAGAATTAACACGTCCGCGAAAATCTAAAATCCTTCCTACCGTTTTATCTCAAGAAGAAATGATTACGATTATTAGGTGTACTAAAAACTTAAAACATCGGGCTATTCTAGCATTAATTTATTCGTGCGGCTTACGTATTAGTGAATTAATCCAGCTGAAATTAGAAAACATCAACATACAAAGAAAACAGCTACTTATAAGAACCGCAAAGGGTAGAAAAGACAGATATGTAACATTAGCAGATAGTTTCCTTCCATTATTACACAACTATTTAATTACATATCGACCCCAAATTTATTTCGTAGAAGGCAATAAAGGCAGTATGTATTCTGCTAGTAGTGTACGCAAATTTTTAACTAAATCTTGTGCCGAAGCGAATATTAAAAGACGAATTACCCCACACACTTTACGGCACAGTTACGCAACTCATTTACTTGAAAGCGGTGTTGGTTTACGCCACATACAAGAACTTTTGGGGCACGCAAAGCCAGAAACAACTATGATCTACACGCACGTAGCAAGAAAAGACTTATTGGACATCTCTAGCCCTTTAGATAATGCGTTAAAGCAATTAACTAAGACCAATAATAATGAACAGAATTTCCTATTATCCTGACACAGATACCCAAAAAAGAGTATATTAGATGCCATATAACACGTTGTAAAACATTTGAATGAAAATCTCGATTGACATTAAACATCTGATATATTTCTCACTTGGCTTTGTTTTATTTACAATAATTGGAACAGTAAGTCACGAATATGGACATATAATAGTTGCTAAATCATTAGGTTACGAAACTACCCTTCATTACGGAAGTATGAATTCTTATCCGAAGGGGTATTTAGAGGATGAAAATGTAGTAGCATTTAAAAATTTGACAAAAGATTATGTTGGTGTTGAATATGATTCTTGGCCAAAAGAAATCCAAGAAAAAGCGGAAGAATATAATAATATTTTAGAAAAACGATATTGGAATGAAGAATCAAATGATAGTTTATTTATAACTATTGGTGGACCATTACAAACAATTTTGACTGGAACTTTTGGATTATTAATGTTAGTATTGCGCAAAAAATCTATTTACGAAAAAGGAATGAAAACTTTAGATTGGCTTTTTACTTTCCTTTCATTATTTTGGTTACGAGAGATTTTTAATCTTGTAACTTCAATTGGTGGAGAATTAATTTCACCAAACGGAAATTGGTTTGGAGGAGATGAATTGCATATTTCTCAAGAATTGAATTTATGGTCTGGAACTATTTCTATAATTTTAGCAACACTTGGAATTGTGGTTGCTATTTATGCTATATTTAAAATAATGCCAAAAAAGATACGTCAGACTTTTATTTTAAGCGGAATTATTGGAGGAATAATGGGATTTATTTTATGGATGAATATAATCGGACCAATAATATTACCTTAATGAATAAAAAACGTTTTACAACACCGTATATAATTTATTGCTAGTTCTAGCCTATTTACGAAAATCCTCGCGGATTTTCTATTAGGTTTGTATTTGCTAAATTAAGTGCTTAAAACACGCAACAAACCATATACAAACACGTTGGCAACAAGCTGAAAAATGAAACTCAAAAACAAACATATAATTGGAATATTATACTTATTCACAATTCTGACTTCTTGCAAGTCTGAAATGAAAAAAGAATTGACTGAAAAAACATTTCCTGTAGTAATTGAGGAATTTTCACAAAGCAAATTTCATTATTCTGATACGACAACTTTAACTATCCGAAAAAATGACAGCATAAACTTTCACTTATTTGGAC
>JAGPVI010000204.1 GCA_018067115.1 Bizionia sp.
ACTAATTCTTTAGCAGAATTAAAATATAAGGCTTCGTTTTTAGTAGTCTCGCGGTTGTATTGTATACCAAAGGATACTATAGGCAACTCTAAACTCATTGCTTCTACTAATGAAGGATTAGTTCCACCTGCTGAATGACCATGAACATACAACATACAATTACTTCTTAATTGATTGAGTATACTTTGATTATATATTGGGTCTAATAAATGCAAATTTTTAAAAGCGCTGTACTTTTCTTTCATTAGTCGACCGAAGTCGCTATTTTCCCAATTACCAACTAAAACTAAAGGGAGATTATACTGTTCACTAAACGCCTCTAATATCATTTCAATATTATTTTCGGGTTCAATTCTACATACTTTAAACGCATAATTTTGTCCTAGAAAAGGAAATTTAATATTTGTTGAAGTACTTATAGGCTCTGGAATACAATGATCCCCACCGTATGCAATAAGATAAGCCTTTTTACTATACTCCTCTAAAACATAATCCTGAATCACTTTATTATCTGCTATAATAGCATCTGCATGATTGACAGCACACTTCTCAGAAAACTTAAGAAAAAACTTAGCTAATCGGTTCCATTTTTGGCGTTTCCATTCTAAGCCATCAATATTTACAATTATTTTCTTTTTAGAAAAGATTTTTATAAAAGGTAATATTACACAACCAGAAACACCTAAAATTAAAAGTACGTCTGCGTATTTTAAGGCATGAACTATAGACTTAATATCGTAAGGGATGCTTTGCATACCATTAGCATCAAGGTTGACATATTTAAGCTTACAGTTATTATAGGTATCTAATTGTTCAGGGTACTTTTTTGCAGAGCAATACACGGTGAAATCAAATTGTGTATTAAGCTCCTTTGTAATATACTCGACTAAAGTCTCAAACCCGCCATATTTAGCTGGCAACCCAACAGTACCAATTACAGCTATTTGTTTATTAGGATTCAATAACATCTGTGATATTTTTATTAAAATTTTCTTCGGTAAAGTCTAATGAGCGTTGTAATGCATTTTTTGAAAGTGATTTACATTTGTCTGAATTGTTATATAAATATTGAATTTTTAACGCTATATCATCTGTTTTTGATGAGTCTATTAAATACCCTTCTTTGTCATGTGTAACAATTTCTGCAGGTCCACCAACAGGAGGCACAATAACAGGCACGCCATAAGCCATAGCCTCTAAGATGGTTAACCCGAAGGTTTCGACCCACTCATCTACCCTTGATAAATTTAGCAACAAACTAGCTTCTTCGTAAAACGGATGTAGATTAGATTGAACCGGAAAAAGTTTGAGATTATTTGGCAAAGTTTGATCACTAAAAAAGTTTTTAATCTCATTTTCATGCGCATTTAAAATTAATAGAAATTTAATATGTGGGGTTTCTTTACAGTTTTTAGCGACTTGAACAAACTCATTAACCCCTTTATATGCTTTAAGTGAACACACCATTACTACATTAAAATCCCCTTCTGAATCAGTTGATGTGTAACCGTGATCTTGGGTTTTATCTCTAAAATTATCTGAGAGTGCATTATGAATTACAAATTCATCTTTTTTATCAAAGCGTTCTGAATGTTTTAGAGCATTAGAAACGTATAAAATTTTACTTGCCGAAAACTGTACTATAACTCTTAAGAATTTTTTAAATAGCACCGGATTAATAGACGTCTCATGAATATGATAAACAGTTTCCTTACCAAGGCATTTTCCAGCTAAACCAGCACCAAAAGGAAGCATGGTGTTAATATAAAACACAACGTCCTTGTTTTTATACTTCAGTAATTTAAAAAACAGAATACACTGTGAAAAGAAAAATGTTATTAGTGTAAGATACCTATTATTAAACCTTTTGTATGCAAAATAATGATGATTAGCTGTGATACCTGTTAAAAATCCCTCCTTACTTTTACTGGTATATAAATCGATTTCAAACCCTTTATCCTTAAAGTTATTAATGACTTGCGATAACACTTTTGGACTACCGCTAAAATCATTTAAAAGGTGGACAAAAACTATCTTTTTCATATGTTTTTTATAAGCTTTGCTGGCACACCTCCTATAACAGATCCTTGAGGAAAACCTTTTGTAACAACACTTCCTGCTGCTATAACACAATTGTTACCTATTACCACCCCATCTAATATAGTAACTTTTGAACCTATCCAACAATTATCCCCTATTTGTATACCCTTTCTTGAAACACCCTGATCTCTAATTAATTTAGATTTGTCTGAAAAATTATGATTTTCCGGATGCGTACTAAAATATTGTCCAATTATTGTATCCTTACCTATTTTAGTGCCACCACCTCCTCCAATATATGCGAATTCACCCATTCCTACATTATCCCCTATTTTAATATATCTTCCAATATTATTAAACGATGTAGAAATAATAATTTGAGAAAATGACCCTATATTGACATTATCTCCAAGTTCTAATTTACCTTGACCTAATGCTGATATTTTTACGTAATCACCAATGACAGTATTATTACCAAATCTCATGTTTTTTTTATTAAACAGCTGAACTCTTTTACCAAAAAACATCAATTTACCTCTTTGGTTAAATCTTAGAAACTTTAAGCTTCTGAAAAATGAAAACAACTTATGCACAATAAAATTAAGCAACAGAGATGTTGTTAAGTTTTTATCAAACTTAAAATCTTTATTTTTTGTTTTCCTAATATAGTTTTCTGCTAGGTTTTTAATCATCTATTAATGTCTTTGTATAGGTTTTCAATTGTGCTTAAAGTTTCTTCTATATGGATATTCTCTATACATGCATAAATTTCCTCTTGACCTTTAGAATATGATTCAAAAAGACTTTTATACTTACCCGTTAATAGCCTAATAGATTCTTCATCCATTTCTTG
>JAGPVI010000226.1 GCA_018067115.1 Bizionia sp.
AACGGAATTCGTGAAAACAAGCGTCCGTTAAAGTTATGTTCTACGTGAAGTGTCGCATACTCGTCGGTAACAAATTCATAATAATCAAGCTGAGAGAATGAGTTATAAATAGAAAAATATGTTTGGTTTCCAGGTACAACACTCATTAATCCTAAAGGAACATCGCCATAAGTTTTACCCACCTCTACAGTTGTTGTTAATCTTCCAAAACCGCCAAGTGCCCATGGTTGCAAATAAGAAAATTGTAATTTTGTATAATCGAAATCACTATTTATAACTCCTTTATCGCCACGTGTTACTTGTGCAAATAATTGAGCAAAATCTGAGTTTTTAACCCGTCGCTCTACGCCAAAACCTGTCATTTCTCGCTTTGGATAATACGATAATGAAAAGGCCGTTTCGTATTGCTTAATTTCAGATTTTGTAAGAGTTTGCGAGGCATCTGTATAATAATCTAAACTAAAAGTTGGCGATGCCGACTCTAGAGTTCTATAGGTACCGCTTACGCGCATCACTAGGTTTCTTAATGGTTCTGCTTCAAACGCAATTGTAGTTAAGTTTACGTTTGTTAATTTATCGTTAGAACCTGTTCCTATTACCGACGATGACGCTAAACTTCGTCCTAACACATCTGTAGACGTGGTAAGACTCGCACCTATTTGTTCAACATCCCGTCTGTTTCCTCCGGAAATTATAAATCTATTCTTTTTATCGATTAGCCATTTCCCCGAAATACCATACTTAAATTTATTGTCTTTAAAACCATAGGCCGTAAACCCTTCGACACGCCATAAATCGTTTTGCCCAAAATAGGTTCTTCCTCCAGCTCGTAATCTTACACCTTCTACTTCATTATAACCAAATGTAGAAAATACCGAACCGTAATCTAAATTTAATTCATCGAACTCGATATAACCGGATGCCAAAATACTCCCAATGTTATATAAACGTTTAAACTTTTTCGTTTTCTTTAATGAATCTAGCATAGTGTACACGCCTTTTTCATCTTTACTTAGGGATTCCATTCTGTTTTCATCCCAAAATGCATCATCTTGATTGTATAAATCTTCGTTGAAACTATACACTTTCTCTTTATAAAATTTCGGATCTTTCTTTTTATCGAACTCGTAATTATTGTATAAAGTTGTACGTTTTCCGTAGATACCTTGTGACTTTTCCTTTTTATTAAAGGCAAAATCCGACATGAAGTAATCGCGTTTTATAAGAAAAACAGAATCGTTTAACACTTCGTATTCTTGTTCTATATAAATTTCTTTTACCCAGTTAATATTAGCACTTTTCGAGGCTTGCAGATTAATATCTTTAATAGCAAATGTGGTATCTGCAACCCAGAAATCGCCTTTAAAAGTCAGTTCGTTTTTACGTCTTGGGTAATAAATAATGTTGTAACACCATTTGTTATCTATGTAAGCACTATCGGCCAACACATAGTTATAGGTGTTAATTCCTGTTCTAGATAACGGACTCGTAAAACTTTTATCGAAAAATTTTAAATAGTTATCGTAGACATCAAATTCTGAATACAAATCGTCTATAAAATCGATGATGATTTGATTATTACTAAAACCCGAATTTTTATTTCCTTTTAAAATATTGCGTTTTTCTTTAATAACATTATCACCGTACACTTCGCTATACGATTCATTTATAAACATTGGCAAATACGTTTTACCAGTAACCTTAGAAGTATCTACTTGATCGAAAACGAACTCCATACCTTTAAAAAGCTTGCTGTTAATAGTGGCGCTATCTATTGTATTTAAATCGAATTCTACTTTCTCGTATTTATCGTATTGGTATTGCTTGTATTGTTTAAGTCCGTTTTGACGCTTGTTAGCCCATATTTTTCTTAAAATATCGATTGCAGGATTATTCTTTTTGGGTTGTTTACCAGTAACGATAACAACTTCTTGCAGTGCTGCAACATCTTCCTTTAAAACAATATCGAAATTATAATTTACCTTTTTGGTTAAAGGAATGGTCTGCGTTTCATAGCTTACAAAAGATATAATTACAGTATCGTGGTCTGTGTCATCTTCCAAATAAAAGGTACCATTTTCATCGGAAATAGTACCAATACTAGTGCCTTGAAAAAAGACGTTAGCGTAAGCTACTGGCTCATTGGCTTCGTCATAAATATGACCACTAATTTTTACCTGAGAAAAAACAGACAGCGTGCTTAAAAGAAAAAAAAAGACTATTAATTTATAATTCATATAGGGGCTTTAAACAAAAAAACTTCATCAACAACGAGTTGCTAATGAAGTTTTATAACGTTAATAATTTACTATTATTTGTACATCACCTTCTTCACTGCTTTTATTACTTCTTCGTGGTTTGGTAACCATTCTGCAAATAAAACTGGAGAATATGGAGCAGGTGTATCTGCCGTGTTAATTTTTACAATTGGAGCATCCAAATAATCGAAAGCTTCAGATTGTACAATATAAGTTAATTCTGTAGAAACGTTTCCAAAAGGCCACGCTTCTTCTAAAATCACTAAACGGTTTGTTTTTTTAACCGATTCTAAAACCGTTTTCTTATCTAAAGGTCTTACTGTTCTTAAGTCGATAATTTCGCAAGAAATTCCTTCTTTCTGTAATTCTTCAGCAGCAATATAAGCCTCTTTTATAATTTTTCCAAAAGACACAATAGTTACATCGGTACCTTCTCTTTTAATTTCTGCAACACCAATAGGAATTGTATATTCTCCTTCTGGCACCTCTCCTTTATCACCATACATTTGCTCACTTTCCATAAAAATAACTGGATCGTCATCGCGAATAGCAGATTTTAAAAGCCCTTTTGCATCGTAAGGGTTAGACGGCACAATTACTTTTAACCCTGGAGTATTAGCAAACCAACTCTCGAAAGCTTGAGAGTGCGTAGCTGCCAATTGACCTGCAGAAGCTGTTGGGCCACGAAAAACGATAGGACATTTAAATTGCCCACCAGACATTTGTCTAATTTTCGCTGCGTTATTTATAATTTGATCAATACCAACAAGAGAGAAGTTAAAGGTCATGTATTCTACTATTGGTCTATTCCCTGTCATAGTAGACCCAATAGCGATACCAGCAAAACCTAATTCTGAAATTGGTGTGTCGATAACGCGCTTTGCTCCAAATTCGTCAAGCATTCCTTTAGATGCTTTGTAGGCACCATTATATTCGGCTACTTCTTCACCCATTAAGTAAACGCTCTCATCTCTGCGCATTTCCTCACTCATAGCTTCGCAAATAGCTTCTCTAAATTGAATTGTTTTCATTTATAACATTTTATTGAAAAGCAAAAATAGCAATAAAACGAAACTATTACCGAAAGAATTATTTAAAATTTGTTATGCACGCATAATAAATATGTAAAATAAAATAATTAACTTCGTAACCTAAAAGATTATTAAATACAAGAATGTTAATAAAGGGACATTTAGTCTCTTATTAATATAGCAACTGTATCAATTTATAAACAAAACAAGAGAATGAAAATTTTAGTGTGTATTAGCCATGTTCCAGACACCACGTCGAAAATTAATTTTACAGATGGTGATTCTAAGTTTGACACCAGCGGTGTACAATTTGTAATTAACCCAAATGATGAGTTTGGTTTAACACGTGCTATGTGGTTTAAAGAAAAACAAGGTGCCAGTGTAGATGTTATTAATGTAGGGGGTCCAGAAACAGAACCAACATTACGAAAAGCATTAGCTATTGGTGCAGACTCTGCAATTCGTATAAACACAGCTGCAGTAGATGGTTACCAAGTAGCAAAAGAAATAGCTCAAGTTGTAAAAGATGGGGGTTACGATTTAGTTATTGCAGGTCGTGAATCTATCGATTATAACGGTGCAATGGTACCAGGAATGATCGCAGAATTAACAAATGCTAATTTTGTAACTAATTGTATTAACCTAGAAGTTGATGGCACTAACGCAAAAGCAGTTAGAGAAATTGATGGCGGAAAAGAAACTGTCTCTACCTCTTTACCTTTAGTAATTGGTGGGCAAAAAGGATTAGTTGAAGAAAGCGATTTACGTATTCCTAATATGAGAGGTATCATGATGGCGCGTAAAAAACCATTAAATGTAGTCGAGGCAACATCAGCAGACACAGAAACTTCTTCTGTAAAGTTCGAAAAGCCAGCCTCTAAAGGCGCTGTAACTTTAGTAGATGCCGATAATTTAGACGAATTAGTAAACTTACTTCACAACGAGGCTAAAGTTATATAATCTAATATTTTTCGTGTAACACGGAAGACTACGGTTATCAATTCATTATTAACACGTCGCTATTCTATTAAAGGTTCGCGACAAGAAAATTTAAAATATGTCAGTTTTAGTATATACAGAATCAGAAAATGGAAAATTTAAGAAAACAGCTTTCGAAGTTGCTTCTTATGCCAAAGCTGTAGCCGACCAATTAGGGACTACAGTAACAGCGGTTGCAGTAAATGCAAACGATGTTTCCGAATTAGGAAAATACGGTGTAGACAAAGTATTAAATGTGTCTAATACCGATTTAAATAAATTCAACGCAAAATCTTATGCGTCAGTTTTAAAACAAGCAGCAGAGAACGAAAGCTCTAAAGTTGTTGTGGTAAGCTCTAGTGCAGATAGCAAATATTTAGCGCCAATATTAGCAGTAAACTTAGAAGCAGGTTATGCCTCTAACGTGGTAGAAGTACCTTCTAACACATCTCCTTTTACTGTAAAACGTACTGCTTTTACAAACAAAGCATTTAATATTACAACTATCGATACTGCTGTAAAAGTAGTTGGAGTGTCTAATAACTCTTATGGTTTAGTAGAAAATAGTGGTAGTGCAACTGCCGAAGACTTTTCGCCTTCAATTCCTGCTTCTGGAGTAACGGTAGAGTCGGTAGATAAAGTAACAGATAAAGTAACTATCGCCGATGCTGAAATAGTAGTTTCTGCCGGTCGTGGATTAAAAGGCCCTGAAAACTGGGGAATGATTGAAGAATTAGCAGACGTTTTAGGAGCAGCAACAGCGTGTTCTAAACCTGTTAGTGATTTAGGATGGAGACCACATGGCGAGCACGTAGGGCAAACAGGAAAACCTGTAGCAGCAAACTTATATATTGCTATCGGTATATCTGGAGCTATTCAGCATTTAGCAGGTATTAACGCCTCTAAAGTAAAAGTAGTTATTAACACAGATCCAGAAGCGCCTTTCTTTAAGGCTGCAGATTATGGTGTTGTTGGTGATGCTTTTGAAGTTGTTCCTGCACTAATCGAAAAACTGAAAGCTTTTAAAGCAGCAAACGCTTAAAATCTTAAAAATTAAGTTCTTAAATAGGAACTGTTTAAATTAGAATATTCAAATTATAATATTTTATAAATTGAAAAAATCAATACCAAAATTTACAATTATTAGTTTTGGAGTTGGTATTCTCCTAATTTAAACAGTTCTTTGTTTTTTATAAAATTATGAGTTTAGTTCGACTAAATATAAAAGGAATATCTTATAGCCAAACCCAAAATGGCGCTTACGCCCTTATCCTAAACGAAGTCGATGGAGACAGAAAACTTCCTATAGTTATTGGCGCTTTCGAAGCACAATCTATCGCCATTGCGTTAGAAAAAGAAATAAAACCCCCAAGACCTCTTACTCACGATCTTTTTAAAAATTTTGCCGATCGGTTTAATATTGTTGTTAAACAAGTTATCATTCACAAACTTGTAGATGGTGTTTTTTACTCTAGTTTAATTTGCGAACGTGATAAAATAGAGGAAATAATAGATACTAGAACTAGCGACGCCATTGCCTTAGCCTTGCGTTTTAAAGCTCCTATATTTACTTATAAAAATATTCTAGACAAAGCTGGAATCTTTTTAAAAGTCGATTTAGACAAAGAAGAACAAGACGAAGACAATATTCTTATTGAAGGTATTTTAAACGAAAATATCGATATCTCCGTAACCTCAGAAGACACCTATCAATCACATTCTTTAGAAGATTTACAAAACCTCTTAACCGAAGCTGTAAATAATGAAGATTACGAAAAAGCCGCCAAAATAAGAGACGAGATTTCTAAACGATAATACTTTATTATGAAACATTTTTTTTTAGCTTTAATAGCTGTTTTTTTTGGGCTCAATACTTTAAATGCTCAAGACATAAATAAAACGTGGGAAATACAATCGCTGCAAAACCAAAACGGTGAAAATGTTGTTTCTGTTTCAAAAACCGATGTCCTTAATCTTAATAATGGTGCGTTTCAATTCTCTATTGCAGAGCGCAATTTAAAAGCCTCCGGAGATTACATCTATCAAAATAACTTACTGGTTTTTTATTATAACCAACCTACCGATTCTATTCAGAACTATAAAATCTCTGAACTTACAGATTCCACTTTAGTCTTTAAAGCAAAAGACCTTATCTACACTCTAAAAACACCAATTACCTTAGATAAAGCAACGCCTGTTTTGGCCGCCACTGGCGATGGAGACGGTATTATTAGCAGTCAAGGCTTTACCATAAATAGCTTGTGGCGTGGAGTATTAGGGATGGTATCGTTAATTTTTATTGCCTTCCTTTTTAGTAATAACCGAAAAGCAATCGACTGGAAAATTGTGGGTCTCGGACTCGTTTTTCAAATGGTTATAGCTGTAGGAGTTTTAAAAGTGCCTTTTGTAAAAAGTATTTTCGAATTTATTGGCGGATTATTTATTAGCGTACTCGATTTTACACGAGCTGGGAGTAAGTTTTTATTCGAAGGCTTAGTAATGGATATGGACACCTTTGGTTTTATATTCGCTTTTCAAGTCTTACCAACCATTATATTCTTTTCGGCATTAACCTCGCTTCTATTCTATTTAGGGATTATTCAAAAAGTGGTAAAAGGAATGGCTTGGGCATTAACGAAAGTGCTTAAAATTTCTGGAGCTGAAAGCTTAAGTGTTGCGGGAAATATCTTCTTAGGTCAAACGGAAGCTCCGCTCCTTATTAAAGCCTATTTAGAAAAAATGAATAAGTCTGAGATCCTTCTTGTTATGATTGGGGGAATGGCCACCGTTGCAGGTGCCGTATTAGCCGCATATATTGGTTTTTTAGGTGGTGAAGATGAAGCACTACGTTTATTTTATGCCAAACACCTTTTAGCCGCCTCTGTAATGGCAGCGCCTGGAGCCATCGTGATTTCTAAAATCCTATACCCACAAACGGAAGATATAGATAAAGATGTTACTGTATCGCAAGATAAAATAGGGTCTAATATTTTAGATGCTATTGCAAATGGTACCACCGAAGGTTTAAGACTAGCCGTTAACGTTGGTGCAATGCTATTAGTTTTTGTTGCTTTTATTGCCATGTTAAATGGTATATTAGGATGGTTTGGAGACATCACAACATTAAATGATTGGGTGGCTAACAACACACCATATCCTAAAGTCTCTTTAGAATTAATTTTGGGGTATATTTTTGCACCATTAATGTGGTTAATGGGAGTGGCCAGAGAAGATATGGCGCTTATGGGGCAGCTTCTAGGAATTAAGCTCGCTGCCAGCGAATTTATTGGCTATATCCAATTAGCAGAATTAAAAAATGTAGCTAACGCCACACACTTAAAATTCGAAAAATCTATCATAATGGCTACCTATATGCTTTGTGGTTTTGCCAACTTTGCTTCCATAGGAATACAAATTGGTGGTATTGGCTCTTTAGCACCTGGACAACGTAAAACATTATCGAAATTTGGAATGAAAGCCTTAATTGGAGGTACAATCGCTTCATTAATCTCTGCCACTATAGCAGGTATGATTATAGGGTAGTATCCAGTAGTATAAGAAATAAATTTTGCGATATAAAAAGCTTCAATCAAATTATGATTTGAAGCTTTTTTTTTGTTTATTTTTGTCACAATTAAAAAGACACATTAGAGAGTAGTCATCGCTTTCGAACTTTATAAATATGAAACAATATCACGACTTAGTAAAACACGTATTAGAAAACGGAAATGAAAAAGGAGACCGCACAGGAACAGGCACAAAAAGTGTGTTTGGTTACCAAATGCGTTTTGACTTAAGTGAAGGTTTCCCAATGGTTACCACCAAGAAACTTCATCTTAAATCTATTATCTACGAGTTACTATGGTTTTTAAAGGGCGATACTAATATTAAATATTTAAATGATAATGGCGTTCGCATTTGGAATGAATGGGCAGACGACAATGGAGACTTAGGCCCTGTTTACGGACACCAATGGAGAAACTGGAATAACGATGAGGTAGATCAAATCGCAGACGTTATCGAGTCTCTTAAAAAGAATCCTAATAGTAGACGTATGTTAGTTTCTGCTTGGAATCCTTCGGTATTACCAGATAATTCAAAGTCGTTTAGTGAGAATGTTGAAAACGGCAAAGCAGCATTACCGCCGTGCCATGCTTTCTTTCAATTTTATGTTGCCGATGGTAAATTATCTTGCCAATTGTACCAACGCAGTGCAGATATTTTTTTAGGCGTTCCTTTTAATATTGGCTCTTACGCCTTATTTACAATGATGATGGCTCAGGTTTGCGGTTACGAAGCGGGTGATTTTATTCACACCTTTGGAGATGCTCATATTTACAATAATCATAAAGAGCAATTAGAGCTGCAATTATCTAGAACCCCTAAGACATTACCAAAAATGAAATTAAACCCAGAAATAAAAGACATATTCGACTTTACTTTTGAAGATTTCACTTTAGAAAACTACGATCCGCACCCTCATATTAAAGGTAAAGTAGCCATCTAATATTTTACGATAAGGTGACGCAATTCTCTCTTTAAAATAGTAACTTAATTCTATTAATTAGCACTTACACTTATGTTTGGAAAGAAAACACAAAAACCACAAATAGATAAAGACCAATTAGAACTTATTGAAAATGCACAACGTCGTGTCAAGCAAAAAAAACGCTTATATAGTCACTTTGTAATCTTTTTAATTGGTGCTATATTCTTAATTTTAGCAAACACCGTTTTAGGTATTGGTGAAGGCTTTAAAATATTAAATATCGATTGGTTTGTATTTGCCATATCTCTTTGGCTGTTCTTTTTACTGTACCATGTGTTCAATGTCTTTATTACACACAAGTTTATGGGTAAAGATTGGGAGAAAGCACAATTAGACAAACTCGTTGGTGAACAAAAATTACGTATAGAAAAACTAAAACACAAGGTTGAAAAAGACGAGTTAAAGGAGGCCAAAATAATCCAATCTAGCCCAGCGACTATTCAAAATAAAAACACCAATAATCTTACTATTATAGTGGCAGCTTCAGAAAATAATGCCATTGGAAAGGATAACGAGCTAATTTGGCATTTAAGTGATGATTTAAAACGTTTTAAATCGCTTACTTCTGGTCATCATATTATTATGGGACGAAAAACCTTCGAAAGCTTCCCGAAACCACTTCCAAATAGAACACACATTGTTATATCAAGACAAGAGAACTACCCGGTTCCTGAAGGCGTTATTGTTGTAGATTCTATTGAAAAAGCGATTGAAATTAGTAAAAATGACAATCAGCCCTTCATAATTGGCGGAGGTGAAATTTACAAACAAGCAATGCCGTATGTAAATACTATAGAAATGACTCGCGTTAAAAGTACATTTGATGCCGATACGTTTTTCCCTGAAATAGATGTAACCGTTTGGAAAGAAACCAAAAAAATCCCACATGGTATTGACAGCAATCACGCCTACGCGTTTACTTTCTTAACATATGTAAAACGCTAATCTTAATAAGCAATAAATTTACGCTTATAGAAAAAAGTCTTTCAATTTTAATTAATTTCGCAGTATGATACAAGAGATTCAGCTTCGTATTCCTTTAAAGGACGAAGAAAAAAATGACATATTACTGCTTAAAGCGGCCCAATATTTAAATATTCCGAAGCAAGATATTTCTGGGGTAAAAGTATTACGAAAGTCTATCGATGCCCGAAAACCAAAAATAATATTCAATTATAAAGTCGCTGTTTACATTAAAGAACCGATGCCAAAAACATCGGAATACGACTTTCATTATCAAGATGTTTCTAAAGCCAAATCCATTCACATTATTGGTTTTGGACCAGCAGGAATGTACGCTGCCTTACGTTGTATAGAATTAGGCTATAAACCTATAGTCTTAGAACGCGGAAAAAATGTGCAAGAGCGTCGTCGCGATTTAAAAGCGATTAATCAGGATCATTTTGTTAATGAAGATTCTAACTATTGTTTTGGAGAAGGCGGTGCTGGAACCTACAGTGACGGAAAATTATATACTAGAAGTTTAAAACGTGGTGATGTACGCAGAATTTTCGAAAACTTAGTGTATCACGGAGCTACAGAACAAATATTAGCTGATGCTCATCCGCATATAGGAACCAATAAACTTCCTAAAATCATTCAAAACATACGTGAAAACATTATTAAATACGGCGGCGAAATTCATTTTGAAACACGCGTTGTAGATTTCAGTATTAAAAACAATAAAATTCAGGCCATTCAGCTTCAAAATGGGGATGAATTAGCAACCGATCGTGTTATTTTAGCCACGGGTCACTCTGCAAGAGACATTTTTTATCTTTTAGACAAGAAAAATATTGCAATCGATTCTAAATCCTTTGCAATGGGGGTACGTGTAGAGCACCCGCAACATATTATTGATAGTATCCAATACCATTGTTCTGGCGAGCGTCACGAATTATTACCACCGGCAGCATACAGCTTAGTACAACAGGTAAACGAACGTGGAGTGTACTCCTTCTGTATGTGTCCCGGCGGTTTTATAGTACCGGCAGCCACAGCAAATGGTGAAGTGGTTGTTAACGGAATGTCGCCCTCTAAACGAAATAATAAATTCGCAAATTCCGGTATTGTTGTCGAAATTAACGTCGATAAAGATTTACGCAAATACGAAAAATTTGGTGCTTTAAAAGGCCTAGAATTTCAAATGGATTTAGAACGTTTAGCATTTACTGCGGGAGGAAGATCTCAAGTCGCACCCGCGCAACGTTTAACAGATTTTGTAGAAGGTAACCTTTCGGCAACCTTAAACGAGACCTCTTATCAGCCCGGATTACAATCGGCCCCACTTCACTCTTTACTACCAAAATTAATTGGAAGTAGATTACGTAAAGGTTTCGAGTCTTTCGGACAGAAAATGAAAGGTTATTATACCGAAGAAGCTAATATTATTGGGGTAGAGTCTAGAACCTCATCGCCGGTTAGCATCCCAAGAACAGACACCTTAGAACACACTCAAATTACAAACTTATACCCGTGCGGTGAAGGTGGCGGTTACGCTGGCGGCATTGTAAGCGCTGCAATGGACGGCGAACGCTGTGCTGAAGCTGCTATTGTAGGTTTATAACTCTTAAAAACAGACTGCAAAACCGGGTACTAAATACATTTAAATATTATTCTTATTTTTGCAGATTAAAAAACGAAACGAAATGAACGCATATATATTTCCTGGTCAAGGAGCTCAATTCTCAGGAATGGGTTTAGACTTATACGAAAACTCTCCCCTAGCACAAGAATTATTTGAAAAAGCAAATAGCATTTTAGGTTTTACAATAACCGATATAATGTTTGAAGGCACGGCAGATGCATTAAAAGAAACGAAGGTGACACAACCGGCAATTTTTTTACATTCTGTTATTCTTGCTAAAACCTTAGGAAGTGCTTTTAAACCTGACATGGTTGCTGGACATTCCTTAGGAGAATTTTCTGCGCTAGTGGCTAACGGAGCATTAAGTTTTGAAGCGGGTTTAAAACTAGTATCACAACGCGCTTTAGCGATGCAAAAAGCCTGCGAATTACAGCCAAGTACTATGGCCGCTGTTCTAGGATTAGAAGATGCTCTAGTTGAAGACATTTGTGCAAAAACAACAGGTATTGTTGTAGCAGCAAATTATAACTGCCCAGGTCAATTAGTGATTTCTGGAGAAATTGAAGCGATTAACACTGCCTGTGAAGCTTTAAAAGAAGCTGGCGCACGCCGTGCTTTAGTTTTACCTGTAGGAGGTGCCTTCCACTCGCCATTAATGGAGCCCGCTCGCGAAGAACTTGCGGCAGCTATAGAAAACACAACGTTTAATAAACCAAATTGCCCAATTTACCAGAATGTAACGGCAAATGCTGTTATTAGTGAAGCTGAAATTAAAGCCAATTTAATTAAGCAATTAACAGCTCCTGTACGTTGGACTCAGTCTGTACAACAAATGATTACGGACGGTGCATCATTATTTACAGAAGTAGGCCCAGGGAAAGTGTTACAAGGTTTAGTTAAAAAAATAAATAAAGAAGCGCAAACAGCTTCGGCAATATATAGTAGCGAAGCATAATATGAAAAACACGACACGTACTCTATTAATTTTTGGGTTAATTATTTTCAATATAGCTTTAGACCAGATTTCTAAGTTTTGGATTAGAGCTAATGTAACACCTGGAAGTCAATCGGAAATTTTAGGCGATTATTTAACGCTTCATAATGTTGAAAACGCGGGTGCCTTTCTAGGAATGGGAAGTGATTTTACTCCGGTGCTTAAAGTTTTACTGCTTAATGTTCTCCCTGTCATAGTTTTAGCATTAGTACTGTTTCATATTTTTAGAGATAAAACTTTAGACCGACGATCGTTAGTTGGTTTCGCGTGTATTATTGGTGGTGGAATGGCCAATATTTACGACAGAATTTTATATGGCTCGGTTACCGATTTCCTACATATAGATTTGGGAGGCGTTTTTAGAACGGGAATTTTCAACTCTGCAGATGTTTCTGTAATGGTTGGAATGGGCCTCCTTCTCCTCTCTAATTTCAAGAAGAAAAAAGCATAAAAAAAAGCTTCAGTTAGTAACTGAAGCTTTTTTTATATTTTTAAAAAGTCTTTATTTCGCTAAGACGCACTCTTGGCAATCTTTCACTTCGCCGTAATACGTTTCTCTATATTTGTGTAGCGTTTTTAAAGTAATAATACCAAGAAGTCTTGACTTTACATACGTTACTTTTGCTTGCACGCGTCCCATTTTGGGGGCGAATCTGTTTTCTAATTTTGTTACTCTTTTAATTTGTATCAGTTTCATTTTTTCTATTGCATTAAGCTACAAAGTAACAAAAAATTACGATAAACACAAAGAATATTACTATAATTCGTTGCAAATCACCAAATTAATATGAAACCTTCAAGATTATTGCATAATATCTAATAATATGACGGACTGATTAAGTTGTAATTAAAGGATTACAAAATACATAATTACTCCTTTTTTAATTGTTGCTGCCACTTCCAAGCAGACCTCATAGCGTCGTCTAACGAGGATTGTGCCGTCCATTTTAAAACGTCTTTCGCCTTTGTGGTATTTGCATAAGCGGCCACCACATCGCCTTCGCGCTTGTCTACAATTTTATAATTTAATTTCTGATTAGAAACACGTTCGAAAGATTTAATAACCTCTAAAACCGAACTTCCTTGCCCAGTCCCTAAATTGAAGACTTCGTAATTAGTAGCATTTTCGCCATCAATTAATCGTTTTAATGCGATAACATGCGCTTTTGCTAAATCTACAACGTGAATATAATCGCGAATGCAGGTTCCATCTTGAGTAGCGTAAGTATCACCAAACACCGACAGTTGTTCGCGTATCCCCGCTCCTGTTTGCGTTATAAAAGGCACCAAATTTTGAGGAACTCCTAATGGTAGCTCTCCTATTTTTGCTGATTCGTGAGATCCTATAGGATTAAAATAACGAAGGGCAATAGCATTAAACTTAGCATTCGATTTGCATACATCGCTAATAATCTCTTCGCCCACTTGCTTGGTATTACCATAGGGAGATAAAGCTGGTTGGATTTTAGATGTTTCAGAGATTGGTAATGTTTTTGCTTCACCATATACGGTGCACGACGAACTAAATATAAACGGAGCGTGCGCCAGCTGGCTTATGTTTTGTAACATATACACTAACGTATTAATATTATTCTCATAATATAAAAGAGGTTCGTTTACACTTTCTCCCACGGCTTTACTCGCTGCAAAATGAATAACTCCCGCAATATCATTATGACGTTTAAAAAAAGCTTCCACACTGGCCTTTTGTTTTAAATCTATATTGTGAAAACTTGGTGTTTTACCTGTAATGGAGACAATTCTATCTAATACAGTGATCGAGGAGTTCGATAAATTATCGATTATAATAACTTCGAATCCTGAGTTTTGGAGTTCGACTACGGTATGAGATCCTATAAATCCGAGACCACCGGTGACTACTATTTTTTTCATTTTGAAGGGTGCTTTTGAAGCTGTACTGTACATTTCGCGAGAAGGATTGAGGCTATGTTGAAGCTCTTTTTTCTGGCTTCCATTTTTTTGGAGACCAGAAAAAAAGCGACTGCCGAAAGCCTGACTTTAGTGGTCATTTAAAAAATGAACACTATAGGCTCGCCCTAATTATTTTTAACGAAATCGATTACTGTTTTGGTAATAAACGCAATCTGCTCTGGCTCTAATTCTGTGTGCATTGGTAACGAAATAACTTCCTTAACCAACTGATTGGTCACTGGGAAATCTGCTTCGTTGTAACGCACATCTTTATACGCCTTTTGATTGTGTAAGGGAATAGGGTAATAGACACCGCAAGGAATAGCATTAGCCTGTAAATGCGCCACTAAAGCGTCCCTATTTCCGTTTTGAATTTTTAAGGTATACTGATGAAACACGTGATCGCCAGAACGCTTAGGAATTATAATGCCTTCTACAGTTTGAAATGCCAAATCGTACGCTGCTGCGGCTGCACGTCGTTTATTATTGTAAGTGTCTAAGTACGGTAACTTAGCATCTAAAACGGCTGCTTGAATAGAGTCTAATCTAGAATTTACGCCAACGACATCGTGATGATAACGCTCGTACATACCGTGATTTACAATACCGCGAATGGTGTGTGCTAGATTATCGTCGTTAGTAAAAATAGCGCCACCATCTCCATAACCCCCTAAGTTTTTAGACGGAAAGAATGAGGTTGATGCTACATGACCTATGGTACCAGACATTACTTCTTTACCATCAGTATACTTATATTTTGATCCAATAGCTTGAGCATTGTCTTCTATAACATATAAATCATGAGCTTTAGCAATAGCCATTATAGCTTCCATATTAGCACATTGACCAAATAAATGCACAGGAACAATTGCTTTTGTTTTTGGCGTAATCGCTTTTTTAATAGCTTCGATATCGATATTGAATGTTTCTGGATCGACATCTACTAATACCGGCGTTAAGTTTAACACTGCAATGACCTCTACTGTGGCAGCAAAAGTAAAATCTGCAGTAATAACCTCATCACCAGGTTTTAGACCTAAGCCCATCATTGCAATTTGCAAAGCATCGGTACCGTTTGCGCAAGGAATAACATGTTTTACACCTAGATATTCCTCTAAGTTTTTTTGGAACTCGTGCACCTTAGGCCCATTTATAAAAGTTGTAGTTTCTATAACTTCGTTTATAGAAGAATTAACAACTTCTTTTATCTCGTTATATTGACCTTTGAGGTCAACCATTTGTATTTTTTTCATAAGTAACGAAATTACAAAATTCATGAATGTTAAACAATGAATTATGTATTTTAGCACAAACGTTTTTTACATTGAATTTACTTTATTCTATTTCTATATATTTATTGTCTTTTGTTTTAAAGTGTATCGCCCCTTTTAATAAAAAAATTAGACAAGGTGTTACCGGCAGAAAGCAAACGTTTCTAAAGCTAGAGACCGCCCTTTCGGCTAGCGATAAAACCCTATGGTTTCATTGTGCCTCTTTGGGTGAATACGAACAAGGCTTACCCGTTTTTAAAGCGTTGCGAGCAGATTTCCCCGACCATAAAATAGTGCTATCCTTTTTTTCCCCATCTGGTTTTGAGATTAGAAAAAACAGTCCTATTGCAGATGTTGTGGTGTATTTACCGCTAGACACAAAAAGCAATGCTAGACGCTTTTTAAATTTGGTACACCCGGAGTTAACCATTTTTGTAAAATACGAAATTTGGCCAAATATTTTAAAAACACTGAAAGCGCGCGAAGGCAAAGCGCTACTTATATCGGCTACTTTTAGAGAAAACCAGTCCTTTTTTAAATGGTATGGTAAGCAAACAAAAGAAGCGCTATTTACTTTCGATCATATTTTTACTCAGAATGAAAAATCAAAACAACTTTTACTAAGTATTCATTATACTCAAGTTACCGTTTCTGGAGACACGCGTTTTGATCGCGTAACAGATCAATTGTCTCAAGACAACACATTAGGTTTTATCGAAGAATTTAAAAACAACCAATTGTGTGTGGTTATTGGCAGTTCCTGGCCTGAAGACGAAGCGTTATTAATTAATTATATTAATAACGAAGCGCGAGACGACGTTAAATTTATTATAGCTCCCCATAATATTAAGGCAAGCCAAATAGCCAATATAAAGCGGCAACTAAACAAACCAACACTTTTATTTTCTGAAAAAGAGAACCTAGAACTCACTCACTATAATATACTAATATTAGACACCATAGGGCTACTAACTAAAGTATATAGTTATGCAGATATAGCTTATGTTGGTGGCGCATTGGGCACAACAGGATTACATAATATTCTAGAACCCGCAGTGTTTGGAGTGCCAATTATAATAGGTAATCATTTCGAAAAATTTCCAGAAGCCCAACAATTACAATCTCATAAAGGCCTTATTTCTATTTCTAACCAAAAAGAATTAAATTCTGCATTGCATTTATTTATCAATGATAGTGCGGCTAGAGAGGTCTTTGGACAAAATAATTTTAATTTTATTAAAAATAATCGAGGTGCTGTAATCCAAATACTAGGTTTCATACGTAGATAAACTGTAATATGTACAGACCAACGGAATTATGTTAATTTTTGTTAAAAAATAAGCATTTATTAGTTGCTAAAATTGTAGATTTACACCAAATTAAAATTAAAAAACTAAATCAATGAAAAAATTATTATTTAGCGCTGCTTTATTATTAGCTTTAGGCGCGTCATTTACATCTTGTAGAGAAGAAGAAAAAACAGATGCTGAAAACACTATCGAAAATGCAGGTGATGCTATTGAAGAAGCTGCTGAAGATACTGAAGAAGCTGTGAAAGATGGTTTTGGTGCTGCTGGTGATGCAATTGACAACGCTGTTGAAGAAACTAAAGAAGCTGGTGAAGCAATGGAAGACGCTGTTGAAGAAGCAACTGATGATAACAAATAGTTAGAACTCTTCTAATAATTAAAAGCTCAATCTTTTTAGATTGGGCTTTTTTTTTACTCTTTTTTTAACAGCATTTAAGACTATCTCCCTAACCACCCCTATAAATGTTAATTTCAAGTAGTATTTTGTTAAAACACATTAAAACTTTATATATAATTTAATAAAATGGATTGTATAGTAGAAAATCATCATAGTATATTTAGAATTCACCAAAAACTATATATTATGAAAAACCTAAAAACAATTCCATATGCAGTTGCAATCGCATTAATTGGTTTCACATCATGCGCAGAAGAGAAAAAAGAAAATAACGATTTAGAAGAAAACAACACACAAACAGAGATAGTACGCAACGATGTTGACGCTGTAAACGCAGTAGATGAGATGGAAGCCAAAAGAATGGCTAATATGGTAGATAAAAACATTTTTACCGAATATAAAAATACTGGAATAGTAACAGGATGGAAAGCGTTCTCCGACTTACACATAGGTATGAAGTCTTTAGAAGGTAAAGATTATGCAGCTACAAAAAAAATAGCAGGGAATTTAGCGGCTACTATAAACGATTTAACCATAACTAGACCAGATTGGTTAAAAACGGAAGAGATTTCTGAAGATATTGACGACTTAGA
>JAGPVI010000235.1 GCA_018067115.1 Bizionia sp.
TCTAAAATCCCAGATTCTATGTAGGTTTTAATATCCATTTAATTTAAAACGATTTGTCTTAATTCATTAATACAATTTCTATTTCTTGTTTTTACAGTTCCAATAGGTATTTCTAAAGTTTCTGCGGCTTCCTTTTGCGTATAGCCTTTAAAGTATAATAACTCTAAAACTTCAATACACTTTTGTTTAAGCAAGCTTACAAATTTACCAACCCCAATAGCATCCATACTGTCATTTAAATCATCTTGGGATGGTAGAATATCTACGAAATATTCGGCATCAAGGTTTTTAGAACTGTTTTTAAATCCTTTAGATCTTGTTTTGTCTATGGCTGCATTTCTAGAAATATTAAGAATCCAAGTAAAAAAACGACCTTTAGTGGCGTCGTAAGATTCCGATTTATGCCAAGCTTTAATAAAAACATCTTGCATCACTTCTTCTGCAATATTATGATCTCTCACAATATTATAGATTACACCGTGCATACTTGTACTGTACATATTATACAGCGTTTCAAAAGCTTTTTCGTCTTTCTCCTGGAATTTTGATATTAATAATTCTAATTGCATATGTTATTTAAGATTAGAGATAAAAAAAGCAGCTGTATTAAGCTGCTTTTAAGTAATAATTAGAATAGTACTATTTTATAATACCACCACAACTAATTCTAGACCCCGCATTTCCACTAGGCTGAGAAGTGAAATCGTCAACACCTTGATGTATAATAATCGATTTACCTAAAATATCTTTTGTGTCATCTCCACATCCTATACACCACTCATCGGTAGTCATATTTACGGTTGCGTATCCTTTAGCATCAGCTTCAAAATTTCCAATATCTCCTTTGTGATATCCTGCACTATCACCCCATTTTCCGTGAGGTTGTCCAGTTGGATTCCAATGCCCCCCGGCCGATGAACCATCTGCCGACGTGCAGTCTGCTTTTTCATGTAAATGTATAGCGTGCATACCTGCGTCCAATCCTTCTAAAATAGCAACCATTTTTACCTTACCATCTTCTTGTGTAAAAACAGCATTACCTGTTACTTTACTGTCGCTTTTAGATTCTAAAACCACTTTTACTTTTATCGCGGTTTCCGTTTTAGTAACCATTTCGGTTTCTTTCTCCATTTCTGGTGCAGCTGGTGTTTCTTTTTTCTCTTTACAACTTGCAGCAAAAATTAAGGTTAATGCTAATGCTAATTGAGTTATTTTTTTCATTGTATGTCCTTTTTTGATTTATAAAAATACCTTTAAATGTAAGGCGATAATAATCGTTATGCAAATTCTAAAACCAGAATTATTTATAGTAAGTAAAATCTTATCTTTAAAGTATTCATTTTTAAAACGGAACAGCTTTGTTAGCGTAGTGTTAAAAGCATATTTTTAACGAAATATTACTTTCTTTCGGCTTAAAAAGTGTTATTTTTATAAGGTATGAAAGCACACCAAGATTTTAAAAAAGGCTTTGTTTTTAAATCCTACGAAGCACCTTCACAATCCCCTTTCGAAAAACTATTTGAAATTTTCAAAGAACTTATTACCCATACTTCTGGAGATTTCGATGAAGCTATTGCGTGGTTAAGGGAATTGGATAAAGAGTATAAATTAACAACGCCAGATTATACTATAGATGATTTTATCGACGATTTAAAAACCAAAGGATATATCCGTGAGGAGATAAAACCAGATGGTAAAGGAGGTATGGCCATTACGGCAAAGACCGAGCGTGCAATTCGGCAAGCAGCGTTAGACCAAATTTTTGGAGCAATTAAACGCAGCGGTTCTGGAAACCATAAGAGTAAACAAATTGGTCAAGGCGACGAGCATACGGGCGATTTTAGGTCGTATCAGTTTGGTGATTCGCTGGATAAAGTATCGATGACAGAGAGTCTAAAAAATGCCCAAATTAATAATGGTATTGGCGATTTTAGTTTAACCGAAGACGATTTGGTAGTAGAGGATACTATGCATAAATCGCAAATGAGTACGGTACTAATGATAGATATTAGCCACAGCATGATTCTCTATGGCGAAGACCGAATTACACCCGCAAAAAAAGTGGCGATGGCACTGGCCGAATTAATAACGACTAGATATCCAAAAGATACATTAGATATTCTAGTATTTGGTAACGATGCGTGGCCTATTAAAATTAAAGATTTACCATATTTAAACGTTGGGCCTTACCATACAAATACAGTCGCTGGCCTGCAATTGGCAATGGATTTATTACGCCGTAAACGAAATACAAACAAACAAATCTTTATGATTACAGACGGAAAGCCAAGTTGCTTACGCCTTAAAGACGGGAGTTATTATAAAGACAGTAATGGATTAAATCCATATATAACCAACAAGTGTTACGCGATGGCGCAGCAAGCTCGAAAACTTCATATTCCCATCACCACGTTTATGATTGCTCAAGATCCTTATTTAATGCAATTTGTTCAAGAATTTACAAAGGCCAATCAAGGAAAAGCGTTTTATACGGGACTAAAAGGTTTAGGTGAAATGATATTTGAAGATTATGAAACCAATAGAAAAAAACGAATTAAAGGGTAGCTGTAATAGTGAAGGATGAATTGTTGATAATGAAAGTTTGAGATACTAAAACAAATAATTAAAAGTGACTGCTAAACAGCACTATTTTGAAGCAGTATAAACGTAATAAATAGTTAGAGTAATAATAAGAAATAGCTTAAAATACATATGAAAGTACAGAATATTAAAACGTTAGGTGAATTAAAAAAGGCTGGCTATAAAAGTAAATCTATAAAGGATGAATTAAGAGATAATTTAATTAAAAAAATAAAAACTAAAGAAACCACATTTGAAGGTGTTCACGGATACGAAAACACTGTAATACCAGAGTTAGAACGCGCTATTTTATCGCGACATAATATTAATTTATTAGGATTACGAGGGCAAGCTAAAACGCGTTTAGCACGTTTGATGCTAAATTTGTTAGATGAAAATATTCCTGTGGTAGAAGGGTCGGAAATTAACGACGATCCGTTACACCCAATTTCTAGATTCGCAATAGAATTAATAAAGGAAAAAGGAGACGATACACCTATTTATTGGATGCATAGAAGTGAACGTTTTGCCGAGAAATTAGCCACTCCAGATGTCACTGTTGCCGATATTATTGGTGATGTCGACCCCATTAAAGCAGCGAATTTAAAACTAAGTTATGCAGACGATCGTGTTATTCATTACGGAATGATTCCAAGAGCCAATCGCTGTATTTTTGTTATAAATGAATTGCCAGATTTACAGGCCAGAATACAAGTAGCTTTGTTTAATATCTTGCAAGAAGGCGATATTCAAATTAGAGGGTTTAAGCTTAGATTAAATTTAGATATGCAGTTTGTTTTTACGGCAAATCCAGAAGATTATACCAATCGTGGAAGCATCGTTACGCCATTAAAAGATAGAATAGGGTCGCAAATTTTAACGCATTATCCCCAAGATATCGAAACTGCACGTTATATTACCGAGCAAGAAGCGAAGTTAGGAGCACAGCAAAAAAAGACGATTACCGTACCGGATTTGGCCAAAGACCTTTTAGAACAAATTGTATTTGAAGCTAGAGAAAGTGAGTTTATTGATGCTAAAAGTGGGGTGAGTGCGCGTTTAAGTATTACAGCGTTTGAGAATTTAATGAGTACTGCAGAACTGAGAGCCTTAAAAGTGGGTGATAAAAAAACGACAGTAAGACTAAGCGATTTTACTGGAATTATTCCATCCATTACTGGTAAGGTAGAACTGGTTTACGAAGGCGAACAAGAGGGCGCAGCGCAAGTGGCTTACAATTTAATAGGAGAGGCTGTGAAAAGTTTATTTCCAGAGTTTTTTCCTGAAATAGAGAAACTAAGAAAACAAGAAGAAGAAAGTCCGTACGATGATATTGTGTCTTGGTTTTTTAATAATCGCGATGGCTTTGAATTACTAGATGAATTTCGAGATAAAGAATACAAGCGCATTTTGGATGCTGTAACACCTTTGGATGATTTGTTAGGAAAATACCAACCGAAACTGTCTGAAGATGAACGTTATTTCTTAAAAGAATTTGTGCTCTGGGGATTGGTTGAGTTTAAGCAATTGAGTAAATTTAGATTTACCGAAGGCGTTCAGTTTAAAGATCCCTATGGTAGTTTTATTAACGATTTATAGTTTTATAAAAAATAAAATCAGAAAAAAGGAGTGCATTTGCACTCCTTT
>JAGPVI010000257.1 GCA_018067115.1 Bizionia sp.
TCTAAATTTGGTAAAGCGATAAGCATAAAATCGCCACGACCCCAAATATGTAAGGCGTTTTTGTAGGTTTTATATCCGTTATTTTCGGCGGGTAAAATGCTTAATTCTTTATAACCGTGTGTTAAATAGTCTTGTAAAAAACTGAATAAAAATTTATTTTCTAAATAGTAACTTTTTCGTAGTGATGATCCTGCACCATCGGTACCAAAAATAACATCTGCCGTTTGCGACGACTCTTCTTTGGTTTCATAATTATAAAAATGTGACGTTGCGTTTTCGAAATCTACAGAACGGCAATCATGATTAAAATGAATAGTCACGTTTGGTAAAGCTTCTGCTTCATTTAATAATAGACTATTTAAATCACCACGAGAAATAGAATTTATAAACTCATGCTCGCGACCACTGTAAGGCGCTAAAATAGTATTGCCTTCGGTATCGTGAAGCATACGGCCATTCATTGGGATGCATAGCGGGTGTACTTTGTCTTGAATACCTACTAAATCCATTGCTGCAAAACCGCGATCTGAAAGAGCTAAATTAATAGAACGCCCGGCAGAAATATCTACTTTTCTTAAGTCTGGACGTTTTTCGAAAACGGTAACATTATAGCCACGTTGGCCTAATCGTAATGCTAACAAAGAACCACAAAGTCCTGCGCCTACTATCTGTATGTTTTTTTCTTTAATCATTTAAAATAGTTTTCAGTTTTTCGACCATTAAATAGATGTCTTGATACGAGTTGTAAAGTGGTATTGGGGCACAACGAATAACGTCGGGCTCTCTCCAATCGCTAATAACTCCAGCAGCCGTTAATTTATCGTGTAGTGAGCGGTCTGCATTTTTTACTTGAATAGATAATTGGCAACCACGCTCGTCTGGATTGCTAGGCGTTATTATTTTAATGTCTGAATTATTTAATTGCTGAAGTAAAAATTCGAAATAGCCAGTAATAAGCTTCGATTTTTTAGTCAGTTTTTCCATTCCTACTTCGTTAAACATATCAGCTGAAGCTTTTATCGCTGCCATTGATAAAATAGGAGGGTTGCTTAACTGCCAACCTTCGGCACCGGCGAGCACATCAAATTCTCCACGCATATTAAAACGCGTTGCTTTGTTGTGGCTCCACCAACCTGTAAAACGGTTTAGGTCTTTATTGTGTGCGTGTCGCTCATGTACGAAACAACCGCCTAAACTTCCAGGACCAGAGTTCATATATTTATAAGTACACCACACAGCGAAGTCTGCTCCCGAATCATGAAGATTAAGGGCAACGTTTCCAGCGCCGTGAGCACAATCGAAACCTACTTTACAGCCGTGTTTATGTGCTAAAGTTACAATACGTTTTAAATCGAAGTATTGTCCGGTGTAATAATTAACACCACCAATCATTACTAGTGCAATGTCGTCACCTTGAGATTCTAAAATAGCTTCTAAATCCTCGTGTCGGGCTAATTCTTCACCTGGTCGTGGGGTCCACAAGACTAATCCCTCTTTATCGTCATATCCGTGATGGCGTAATTGAGATTCTACGGCATATTTATCACTAGGAAACGCATCCGATTCAATTAAAATTTTATAACGCTTTGGAGTCGGTTTATAAAAGCTAACCATCATAAAATGAAGGTTTGCTGTAAGGGTGTTCATGACAACTACTTCAATAGGTTTTGCGCCAACCACTTTCGCCATACTATCGGTTAAAAACTCGTGGTATGGTAACCAAGGGTTTTTAGCATCGGTATGCCCTTCTACACCAAGATTTGCCCAATCTTCGAGCTCCTGATTAATGTAGTCTTTAGTTGCTTTTGGTTGTAAACCGAGAGAATTTCCGCAGAGATAAATAAGGTCGTTTCCTTTTTTATCTTTTGGTATATGAAATTGATTTCTATAGTGTGCTAGTTCGTCTTCTTTATCTAATTGCTTAGCGTAATCAAGACCTAAATTGTAGTTGGACAAAATGTGTTATTTTTTGGTTTCCAACAAAAATAAGGATTAATAATTTAGTAGAGAAGCAATTTTAAATTTCTAAAGCTATTTAGAAACCACCTTAATATTGGTGAAATTTAGGTTCCAGTTCTCACCCAATTTCTTATGAGATTTCGCGATTGTTAGTCCGCCAAAACTGTCGTAATCTTCCCAGGTTGTAGCCATAGAAGGTTCTGGACTGTTTCCTTTTCTATATACCCATTCTTGAATAATATAATCGTCGCCGTAGAAAAAATCGTAAGCATCGCCCGGTGTATAACCACCATTATTAGAATAGGTTAAGGTGATTTTATTTACAGTGTTATTGCTAAGTGGTGCAACCTCTTTTGTAGGTTTAGAAAGCGATGTGCCTGCATCCCAAACTAAATTAAAAGGGGCTAATAACCAATATTTATCGTTAATGAAACCTTTGTCTATTGCAGTCGTTAAACTATCTAAAGCGTTGCGATTGTAGCTAATGGTTTCATTAGTGTTTTTTATGAATTCTACTTTATTTTCTTTTGGAAACCATTTCCATTGGCGTTCAAAATGCGTAGAATCTTTATCGACATTAAAGGTGAATTGAATTTCTGTTACAGCATCCCAGTTTTTATAACCGTGTGCATTTGCAATTTTTTCTGCAATAGATAGTTCTTTTACAATAGCTGTTTCGGGAATAGTTTCATTTTGTTTTTCATTTTTACAAGATGAAATGACAATAGCAAAAAAGAAGATGAAGATATATTTAGACATATTGAGTGTAGTTTTTAGCGAAATTAGGCAATATCGCTTAATTATAAACACATTGTGACAAATATGTATAAAACACGAAGTGCTTTCACCAATGGTAAAAGCACTTCAAATATATATAGGCGCACAAGGCGGAATAGTTGTTTATTATATATACGTGAGAAAGCATTAACTTGGATGTTTTAAAAGAAGAATAATGGAAGATTTAACAAAATATTTTGAAACCAATAAAGCCACTTGGAATGCAAAGGTTAAAGCGCATTCTGCATCAGATATGTATAATTTAGAGGCGTTTAAAAATGGAGAGTCGTCTTTAAAGACTTACGAGTTAAATGCTTTAGGTGACGTAAAGAATAAGAGTTTATTGCATTTGCAATGTCATTTTGGTCAAGATACTTTAAGTTGGAGCCGATTAGGCGCCAAATGTGTAGGTGTAGATTTAAGTGATGAAGGCGTAAAGTTAGCACAGCAATTGAATGAGGAATTGAATCTTGATGCGCAATTTGTGTGTTGTAATGTCTTAGATACTTCTAAATATATAACGGAAACGTTTGATATTGTTTTTACAAGTTATGGTGTAATTGGTTGGTTGCCAGATTTAAAGCCTTGGGGGCAAATGATTGCGGAACGTCTTAATAAAGGCGGTGTTTTTTATATGGTAGAGTTTCATCCTATAGTTTGGATGTTCGATTATTTAAAAGAGCAGCCAATAATGAAGTATGGGTATATGCAAGACACAGTGATTTATGAGGAATATGAAGGCACTTATGCGGATACCGGAAATAAGATGGTTAGTAAAGAATACGGCTGGAATCACGGATTAAGTGAGGTTATAAACGCATTAACTGCAGCGGGTTTACATATAGATTATTTAAATGAATATAATGAAACGCCATATAATGTTTTACCCGATTTGGTAAAGACAACATGGGGTAATTATATGACTAAAGACAAGCTGTATCCCTTAACTTTTGAAATTAAAGCAACTAAAATTTAATGGTTCTTCTTTAATACCTCAGGCATTTTTGCTTGAAATTTTTTCAAACGGGGAACCGATACATTTCTTATGTAACTGTTATTAGGATTTAGTTTTTCGTAGTTTTGGTGATATCCTTCAGCTTTCCAAAATTTCTGAAACGGGTAAACCTCCGCAGCAATACTTTTACCTAGCTTAGTCGATAGCATTTCTTTCTTGTTAAGTATTAGTTCTTTTTCATCGTTATTCTGGTAGAAAATAATAGAGCGGTATTGCGAACCTCTATCTGGCCCTTGCCCGTTAACTTGAGTAGGGTTCTGAGATGCAAAATAAACCTCAAGCAACGTATTAAAAGTAACCACTTTAGGATTGTAGATTACTTCTACAGCTTCGGCGTGTCCTGTTCTTCCTGTATTGCTAGATTCGTAGGTTGGGTATTCTGTGTGGCCTCCAGCATAACCACTTATTACTTCGCTAACACCATTTACGCTTTCGTAAACAGCCTCTACGCACCAAAAGCAGCCGCTAGCAAAATAAGCACGTGCCATACCGTTTTCTATGGGAACAGTAATAGGTTCTGCATTTTGAAGGTAGTTTTGCTTATCTGTTAACTCCTTATTCTGTGCATTATTTTGGCAACTTATTAGAAGAGTTATAAGTAAGAGGGGACGTAGCTTTTTCATAGGTTATATAGGATTTTTATGTTTGGTCGTTGTAGAGGGTATTCCCTTAATCTATAAACTATAAATGTTTGTTAAATAAAAAAGCCTCTATAAAATTATAGAGGCTTTTTTATTTGTATAGCAATGGAATTACAGTTTTTTAAACATTTTTTCCATTTTTTCTTTTTCTTCTTGAGCTAAAAGTTCATCGACTAAAATACGTCCAGAATGCTCATCGGTAATAATTTTTTTACGCGATCCTATTTCCATTTGTACTTGTGGTGGAATAGTGAAGTAAGATCCTCCAGAAGCACCTCTTTCGATTGGCACAACTGCTAATCCGTTTTTAACATTTTTACGAATACGCATATAAGCAGCTACTAAACGCTCCTCAATTTTCTTTTTGTATTCTTCAGATTTTTTAATTAGCGCTTCTTCTTCCTTTTCAGTTTCAGATAAAATAGCGTCTAATTCACTTTTCTTATGTTTTAAGTGATCTGCACGTTGGTCTACGTGTTCTTTTGTTTTAGCAAGAACATCTTTTTTCTGCTCTATTTGAGCTTTAAATTCTCTGATGTGTTTTTCAGCTAATTCAATTTCAAGTTCTTGGTATTCTACTTCTTTAGTTAATGAATCAAATTCTCTGTTATTTCTAACATTCTTTTGTTGTTCACTATACTTTTTTATTAATGTTTTAGCTTCTTCAATAAGGTTTTTCTTACCTGTTATATCAGATTCTACAGTATCTAAACTTGATTGAAGTTTTTCTAATCTGGTTTTTAATCCAGCGACTTCATCTTCTAAATCGCTAACTTCTAAAGGTAGTTCTCCTCGAACATTTCTTATATCGTCGATTCTAGAATCAATTAATTGTAAATCGTAAAGAGATCTTAAACGCTCTTCTACAGTTACTTCTTTACTCTTTGCCATATTTTAAAAGTACTTAACAGGATTGGTATTTTTGTTCGATAAAACGATTGCAAAATTACTAATTTTTTTTGTAAGATGTGCAACTAAACCGTTTTTTGTGTACTGTTCACTTTCATAATGACCAATATCTGCTAAAACAAGGCTGTTTTCTGCGCTAAAGAAGTCGTGGTACTTTAAATCGGCAGTTACAAAAATGTCGGCGCCCTTCGCTTTAGCTGCCGAAATAGCGAATGCTCCAGAGCCTCCAAGTACCGCCACTTTCTTAATAGGTTTGCCTTGTAAGGCCGAGTGGCGAATGGTGTTAGTCTTCATTTTTATTTTTAAATACTCTAAAAATTCTATTTCAGACATCGCTTGGTCTAATTCGCCAATCATTCCAATACCAATATGTTGGTTCGTATTTTCTATAGTTGTGATTTCGTAAGCGACCTCTTCATATGGGTGATTTTTAAATAATGCCGATAATATTTTCGATTCTAAATGCTTGGCAAAAGTAACAGCTATTTGCGTTTCATTTTCAAATTGAGTAATGCCCTTTTCTCCAATTACGGGATTAGATTTGTCGTTACCATTATAAGTGCCTATGCCTTCAATATTAAAGCTACACTCATTATAATTACCTATACTTCCTGCGCCAGCATTAAAAAGAGCTGTACGTAAAGTGTCGGCATTTTTAGTAGGTACAAACGTTACTAATTTTTTTATGGTCTGCGTTTGCGGGATTAAAATCTGCTTATTTTTTAATTCTAAAGTGTCGCTAATTATATCGTTTACCCCATTTATATGGTTATCTAACGCCGTATGAATGGCATAAATAGCAATGTTATTTTTTATCGCTTTAAGAACGGTACGCTCGACATACGATTTTCCTGTAAGACTTTTAAGTCCTTTAAAAATTATAGGGTGAAAGCTTACAATGAGGTTGCAGTTATTTTCAATAGCTTCATCAACAACACTCTCTAACGTGTCTAGAGTAACCAAAACACCTGTTAGTTTTTCATTTTTATCGCCTACAAGTAACCCCACATTATCGAAACTTTCTGCATAGACCAGTGGCGCATAGTTTTCTAAAAGGTTTACAACGTCTTGAATAATCATATTAATTTGAGAATTGATTTATTAACAAATATAAAATATTTACTTTCGTTGTTACAAAGCAATACTATTTAAATTGGTTTCTTGTTTATGAAATTACTCCGCTATCTTCTTTTTCCTATAATGCCTATTTATTTCGTTGTCACTTGGCTACGAAACCAGTTGTACGATTATGGTTTAAAAAAATCTAAAACTTACCATTTCCCTGTGCTTTGTGTGGGGAATTTAAGTGCCGGCGGAACAGGAAAAACACCAATGGTAGAATATTTAATTCGATTATTAAAATCCGATTTTAAAATCGCGACTTTAAGTCGTGGGTATGGTCGAGAAACGGATGGCTTTGTTTTAGGGTCTGCGAAAGCTAATGCGAAATCACTGGGTGACGAGCCGTTTCAGTTTTACAGCAAATTTTCTAAAGATATTATGGTGGCAGTCGATGCGAACCGACAGCAAGGTATTGCAAAACTAAGAGAGTTATTATTAAAGCCCGAAGCAATTATTTTAGACGACGCTTTTCAGCATAGAAAAGTAACAGCAGGACTAAATATTTTACTCACCACGTATTCTAATTTGTATTATAAAGACTTTGTATTGCCAACTGGCGATTTGAGGGAGCCGAGAGCAGGAGCGAAACGTG
>JAGPVI010000267.1 GCA_018067115.1 Bizionia sp.
GGGCAACATTTTTAAATTCCACTCAATACAATTCCTATAATTATAATACTCAACGTAGTCCTAAGAAATGTATTTTTACTTTTATAAACATCAGAAATTAAATTCCAACAATACAA
The DNA here is from genome assembly GCA_018067115.1 of Bizionia sp. Lineage (GTDB taxonomy): Bacteria > Bacteroidota > Bacteroidia > Flavobacteriales > Flavobacteriaceae > Bizionia. The sequence goes on from JAGPVI010000267.1 coordinate 117, forward strand.
ATAAATAACAAAGGGCAACATAAATGCCGCATACTTAAAGTGGTCTACTATTGTTATTTCCACTCCCGCAAAAGACCAAAATAATCTAAATAGAAATGCTAATATTCCATACACTATCCACATCGCATTAACTTGAGCCATCCGTAAGCGTATCGTTTTTTTTCTGTTGGAAGCAAAAGGTTTGCTCGTCCATAAATAAGTGGTGAAACAGAATGACAATCCAAGGGAAGTGAATGCTATTAACGCGAGATAGTAATAAGAAAATTTATAGTCGATAACATTCAACCAGCTTTCATCTGTAATATAAACGCCCATATTACATAGTTTTAAGGCGAAGCGGAAAAGAGTATTGAAAATTAAACTAAACCCTATTCCGATGATAATTCCGCTATAAAATTGGAACTTCCCAATGGTATTTATAGTGAAATTAGGCTTTAGTTTTTTCAAGGGTATAAATTATTTTGGACGGGGTTTTACACCTCTAATTAGTTTTTATTTAACCAGTCTCTATGGTTTTGTGCTGCTTGCTGTGCCCATTGTCTCGGACGTTCACCAAAACACTCCAAAATAGCATCGACACCTATTACTGTTCCTTTTGCTAATCTACCAAGAAGTGCAATGGGAGTTTTTTGATTTTTATTCATCGAAATTAAGTATCCACTTTCGTTTGTAGCCACACCCAAATCATCGTGAACAACCTTTATAAACCCATTGTCTAGCATATTTTGGACTAACGGAGACGTGACAGCCTTAATTTTAGGAGCATCTAAAACCGAGTCAATCATTAGGGTTGCTGTAATTGCTTTACCCGAATGTTCAAATCTCCAGCCCGTATTTGTCAGTTCAATATTAGGATCGTTAACCATATCCAAATTTAAAACCCCTGCTTTAACTAAGGCCAATAATTGTTGAATACTCTCCACTGGAGGTCCATAAGAATAGCGTTTTGTAGATTCGTCTAACGCAATTATTTCTGCAAAAACGGCATCAGAACATTTATTATATGATAAGGCTGTATAGATGGTGGGCTGGCAATGTCTCCATACTTGACCAATGCAATAATCTAAACTCACGGTAGCTTCTCCTTTAGCCATTGCTACAAAATTACCCATACTTGTTTCTGCAGATTGTGTCGTGGGAATAATAAGAGCGTGTTCTGTGGTTTGGTCTTTTAACCAGAGCATAATTAACTTTTCAATCTCTTGTTTCGATATTTTTTGGGAATTGTTGGTATTTAATAATTTAGAAAAAATAGCTGCCGCTATTGGGGCAAAGGCTTCAATTAAAAAATGAGGACTTTTTGCTGCTTTCTGAGTTTTTGGGTTTCCAATTTGCTTTTCGAAGCTTACAATAGAAGCTTCCGAAGGTTTAAACCAACTATCTATTCTAGCATTTAAAGGTTTGGGAACGGGCGGCAACCCATCGAGTGAAAACGGAACGAACATATCTTGGATTTCATATTCCGTTTTATAGGTGCAACACTTATTTTTTTCATCATTATGTGTAGAAAAACTCCCAAATTTTATAGCTATTGCCCGCACCACATCAATCATAGCTAGTCCGAAACCACGAATTCCAATAGTACTTGTACTCGTTAATTCTTTGTGCTGTAAATAATAAGCAACAGGATATGCCGATTTAAAAAGAGTTGTGTTTTCATTTTTCGTAGCGTATGCCTCCCAATCCCTAATTTGTTTAGAGTGTTTTGTAGATTGATGACCTATGGTTAGCAGTATTTCAGAAAACGCATCATATTTAGTGGCGTCTGTAATTATTTGTAGCGTATTATAATCTTCCCATTCTATTTTTGTGGCTTGTTCCTTATGTAACGACACCACCTTTGCTTCTACAAGAGGTTTTATAAGGGATTGGAATCTTTCTGATAGGAATTCTCCTATTTTAGAGCGCGGAGGATACGTGTCTATTTCATCTTTAGATCCTGCGCTAAAATCTTTGTTAATCCACTCATGGTAAGATGGAAAAGACTCAATGTTTAAGGTTTTAGTACTAACAGCTTTTCGCTGACTCAACTCTAGAGTCCGTTCTGAAATATTTATCCAGTTAGATGGATTTTGGTCTAAATTATATATTTGGCCATTGCCAAAATTACCAGTAGATTCAAAGAGTGTTATATGAATAGTAGTGAGACTGTTCTGCGCAGCTAATTCAATAATTAAGCGTTCTAAAGCATAACCACCTCTGGGGCCAACACCAATTATTGCTACTTTTCTCATAGTTAATATGATTTGTTTTTTTATTGTAACCAGCGGTTTTATGCGTGGTTAATCACGTAATTTAACAAATTAAAATTTAATAGAAAATGGGTTATGGTGTTTAGTAAGTAGGGTAGCGCCTGTTTTTTTAGTTATTAGATTAAAAGCGATATCCAATTCTTAAATGTAAATTCACTGCCACATCAGGCTCATTTATTAAAACGACATTATCTTTATTAAAGTAATGTAAGTAACCAACGCCAATTCCAGTTTCATAATTAAAATGATTACCAATATTTCGTCTTATTCCCCAGGTTGGTACAATCGAAATATCACTAATAAAATTAATATTTTGCTCATTAGAAATTACGAACAAATCCGGGTGATACGTTGTCTTTATCGCTATAAAATTTCCGCTGTTACCATCTGTTCTTCTCGATTTATTTTCTCTTTTGTTTAAATTGTAATACCAACGCGGTTCTAGTGTAATGGTTGGACTGAGTAGAAACCCCTCTATAACATCACTACCGTAAATACCAGTATCAAGGCCAACCTCTGTTCTTAAAGCGATTTGATTAGATAATTTCGCCTCATTATGCACCCAAATGCCTAAAAAACCTGTTTGTATTCCATAAACAGATTTCTCAACGCTCGCATTTTGAGAGTGACCAATAAAAGTGATTGCGCAAAGCGCTAAGGTTAATACTATTTTTTTCATAAAGTTTGATTTTAGATCTAAAAACTAATTTTTAGACAACTGTTTTTTTTGAGTTAGATTGTTTTTTTTTGGTGTTGGTACGTTTGCTACTAGTTGCGGTTTAAGCGCGAAATTTAGTAAATAAATATGGAATAGAAAATCTGTGATGTTGTTTAGTAAATAGAGTAGAACTAGCGATAAATTATATGCGGGGATTCGTATTAAATTTTTTATAGAAATACTTATTTTTAGAGTCAATCTCATCTTTTATAAAAATAAATTTCTCTATTAAATTATTGTCAGAATCATATTTGTAGTCAATTCTTTTCTTAATCTTTGAATATGTCAACTCAATGAGTTGTCCAATTTCGTTATATTTTTTTGTTAAAGAAAGGTTTCTTTTTCTCTTTTTATTGTCATAAATGAAAATTGTATTTTCTTTTTTATTATTAACATAAATTGAAGTTGAAATTTTTTCCCCGTTTGGATTATACCTTTCTGTTTTCTTCAATAACTTATCATTATCATAGAAATACTTGTAACTCAAAAAGTAATTATTAGATTTTACATCCTCATTATATAATTCTGTATTTAAATCGTTTTCATAAATTCTTTTCTGATGAATTAATAATTTTCCTTCTGGACTATGTTGAAAATTCTCTGTTCTATTTTCGTTCTTATCATATTTGTATGTCAAAACAGTTGAAATTTTATCAAATTTATAACCAGTTTGTTTACTCATTAATCCATCGGAGTTATATTCAATTATGTATTGATAACGTAGTTTCCCATTTTCGTTAAACCTACTATCTTTTATATGTTTACCATGCTTGTCATAGAAGTCAATATCTTTAAGAATACTATCATTATTTTTTAGATTGAATTCATATTCGTGTACTTCATTTATTTCATTATTCATTCGTATTTTTTGCTCCTCTTCATTACTAATCTGACTGATTGAAGCTAACGCGTTTAATAATAAAAAAAATAATAAAAATTTTGTTTTCATAGGTTGCTCTATTTTTCGCATAATGGTTTTTTTTATGTGACGAACTGTTTTTTTGTAAGTATACGAAGATTGAGTATAAATAACATAGGGTGCTCTATTGCTTTTATTCCAAATAGTCTCTTTCTCTTAAATATTTCAACAAATTTTGAAGATTTTCAAAAGATTTTGTTGTCATATTATTCATTATAGGCGTTGCCTCTTCAGTTGTTTTTAAATTATATTCGTTTTCTTTAGCAGGTCTATAAAACTCTCCTTCGCTGTATAACTTTAATCCTGCATATTCATTAAAGTCGTAAATTGAATCCGATAGAATTATTATTAATTTATTTAGTTCATTATCAGAAGTTCTATAATTAATGGATTGTGCTTTTTCAGTAAATGCAATTGTTTTTCGAATTGGTTTTTGAGCATAGCCATACCAACTATTCTGTTCAAAAATTGAGCTCTCAAAGGCCGTAATATCTAAAGTTTCAATTAACTCCTTAACTATTCTTAGATCTCTTTTTTTTGGTTTAGATTTAAGTGTTTTTATTATCTTTTTATGAGTTGATAATTCATATAATAATATTAAGCAAAGAATACTTATAACTCCAATTGAAGTCATCTTCCAGCTATTTAAAAAGACGGATAAACTCAAATTTGAAGTTATTATATTTACTACAATTGGTATCAGAATTAGGCTGAAATACCATCTCTCAAAAAAATTTGCCATAAAAGTTATTAATATTCTGTTTTATAATTAGTAATTTTTGCTTTTCTCAGAGGTTGTTTATTTCAAAATAGCTTGATAAAAAATTTATTCGGCTCTTAAAAAAAATGTTATAATATTTTTCCGATAATGTATTTTCCATAAACTCATCAAGCATAATTCTTTTTTGATTATGATTTAATTTTTCCCAGACTTTTGGAGAAAAGAAAGTGTTTTCACAATTAGCAATGATTAAAGAAGTTATAGCTATTTCTAATTCTTTTTTCTCTAGTTCCTCTAATTCACTCAATAATAAGTTTCCATTTTCGTCATCAGGAAAAACTGCTATTATTACAAATGTTGTTGTTTTATCTGGCAAGAAAGTCAATAAAGGTTGAGACCAAGGTTCATTTGGGTTTAGATGATTATTCATTGGTTTATTTCTATATGTTACTCTCGGCGAAATTTGTGAAGAAACAGCGAATGGATATAAACCATCTTTTTCGTAAACTAAATATCTG
>JAGPVI010000270.1 GCA_018067115.1 Bizionia sp.
GGAAATTTTCCTTATAATATTTCTACACAAATTGTATTTAAGACTTTAGAATTAAGAGATCAAATTCCAGAATTTTCAGGAATGTTTCAAAAGGAAGTAGCACAACGTATTTGCTCTAAAGAAGGCAGTAAAGTCTATGGTATTTTATCTGTACTAACACAAGCTTTTTACGACGCCGAATATCTGTTTACCGTACCACCAAATGTCTTTAATCCCCCACCAAAAGTAGAGTCTGGCGTTCTCGTACTACGAAGAAAAGAAGACTATAGCTTACCCTGCGACGACAAACTGTTTTTTAGAGTAGTAAAGCAAGCGTTTCAACAACGTAGAAAAACACTTCGTAACAGTTTAAAAACAATGGAATTAAGCGATAGTCTGCGAGAAGATGCTATCTTTGGCAAACGTCCAGAACAATTAAGTGTTCAAGCTTTTATAGAGCTAACGACAATGATAGAAAACGATAAATAAACCCTTAAAATTATTATTGTTTGATTGAGAAAAACGAAAATTTACAATTCGAACTTACAGACGAACTTGTAGAACAAGTAGAACAGCTTATTGCTTCCAATAGCGATATAGAACTAAACGCGCTTTTAAGCGAATTTCACCACGCAGATATTGCCGAAATTCTTGACGAAGTAGACTTAGAAGACGCTACTTATGTAATAAAACTTTTAGACTCAGAAACCACTTCCGAAATATTAATGGAATTGGATGAGGACAATCGTGAGAAAATTTTAAAAACACTATCTGCTAAGGAAATTGCCGAAGAGGTCGAGGAACTAGACACAGATGATGCTGCAGATATTATTGCAGAACTTTCCGAAGAACGACAAGCAGAGGTTATATCTAATATTGAAAACGAAGCCCATAAAGCCGAAATTAAGGAGCTTTTAGCCTACGATCAAGATACTGCCGGAGGATTAATGGGTAAAGAGCTTGTAAAAGTCTACGAAAATTGGACCGTTGCAGGATGTCTACGCCGTATTAGAGGGCAAGCAAAAGACGTAAAAAGAGTACATTCTATTTACGTGGTAGACCGCCAAAACAAACTTATTGGACGCTTATCGCTAAAAGATTTAATCGTCGCAAAAAGCGATCAGAAAATCGCAGATATTTACATTAAAAATGTAGACTATGTAACCGTTGAAGAAGATGCTGAAGAGGTTGCAAAAATCATGCAGAAATACGATTTGGAAGCCATTCCTGTTGTAAACGACAACCAGACACTTCTAGGCCGTATTACCATCGATGATATTGTTGATGTTATTCGTGAAGAAGCCGATAGAGATTACCAAATGGCAGCAGGTATTTCGCAAGGCGTAGAGGCCGATGATAGTATTTGGAAACTTACAAAAGCCCGTTTACCGTGGCTTTTAATTGGTGTGTTTGGCGGTCTTGGAGCGGCCAGCATTATCGAATATTTTAACGAAGCAATGGGCTCGTTTATCGTGCTACTAAGTTTCGTGCCACTAATTCAAGCAACCGCAGGAAACGTAGGCGTACAATCGTCTGCCATTGTAGTGCAAGGATTGGCAAACGACAGCGTAGACAGCAATATCATTAAACGTCTTATAAAAGAATTTTTTCTAGCCATAGTTAACGGTTTTGCCATTGCACTCGTGGCGTTAGTTATTACCCATTTTATTTTTGGAACACCATATATTGTGTCCATTACCATAGGTATAGCTCTAATTTCTGTAATTATAATGGCAGCAATAATAGGTACATTTATTCCATTCTTTTTAGATAAAAGAGGTATAGACCCCGCAGTTGCCACTGGTCCTTTTATAACCACCAGCAACGATGTATTTGGTATATTAACCTATTTTTTAATCGCAAAACTTATACTTGGTTTTTAAAGTTGGGCGTTACCTAAAGAGGTCGCGCTTTACGTTGCAATCTTTTGCAAAAAAACAAAAGGATTTACACTGCAATCGCTAACGCAAAAACCCAATCGTTTTTAAATTAAGCTATTATTATGAACATTCTTCATCTCGACTCCAATCACCCGCTTTTAATACAACAATTAAACGCTGCAGGTTTTACAAACAAAGAAGATTATAAGTCTTCAAAAGAAGAGATAGAGAACATCATTCATAATTATGATGGTTTCATCATCCGCAGCCGTTTTAAAATAGATGCTTCTTTTCTAGACAAAGCCACAAAATTAAAATTTATTGGTCGTGTTGGGGCAGGTTTAGAAAATATAGACTGCGACTATGCCCAAAAAAAAGGCATATCACTTATTGCTGCTCCAGAAGGCAATCGTAATGCCGTTGGAGAACACAGTTTGGCTATGCTGCTATCTCTATTCAACAAACTTAATAAAGCAGACCTCGAAGTGCGTAATGGCCAATGGTTACGAGAAGATAATCGTGGCATCGAGCTCGATGGTAAAACCATAGGGCTTATTGGTTACGGTAATATGGGGAAATCGTTTGCTAAAAAACTTCGTGGTTTTGATGTTACCGTGTTGTGTTACGATATTAAACCCGATGTAAGCGACGACAATGCTACGCAAGTCTCGTTACAAGAATTACAAAAACGGTGCGAAGTGCTAAGTTTACACACTCCAGAAACGCCTTTAACAACACATATGGTAAATACCGAGTTTATTCAAGGGTTTGCGAAACCTTTTTGGCTAATAAATACCGCACGAGGAAAAAGTGTGGTTACTACTGCCCTAGTCTCAGCTTTAAAATCTGGAGCTATTTTAGGCGCTGGATTAGATGTTTTAGAATACGAAAAAGCGTCTTTCGAGAACTTATTTTCTAACGCTATGCCAGAGGCTTTTAAATACTTAATAGTATCAGAAAACGTATTACTCTCGCCACACGTTGCCGGATGGACCATTGAAAGTAAAGAAAAACTAGCGCAAACAATAGTCGATAAAATAAAAGCGCAATTCTGTTAATTGATATTATACGTTTTCCGTTTATAATTTCAATACATTTATTATATCTTTAAAGTCCTTAACAGTAAAGATGCTTAGAAATGCAATACAAAGCCAATACGCCCGAAGCGTATATTAACCAGCTTCCCGAAGACCGTAAAGAACCTATAGAAAAACTAAGACAAGCTATTCTTAATAATCTTCCCCAAGAGATGGAAGAAGTTATCAATTATGGTATGCTAGGCTATGTGATACCACATTCCGTCTATCCAGATGGTTACCATTGCGACCCCAAAACACCGCTACCATTTATGAATTTGGCGTCACAAAAAAATTTTATAGCCGTTTACCATATGGGTATGTACGCTCAAAAAGACGTGCTCGATTGGTTTACTCAAGAATACGCAAAACGTTGCAAATACAAATTAGATATGGGAAAAAGCTGTATTCGTTTTAAAAAAATGGAAGCTATTCCTTTTGATCTTATTGGTGAACTCGCTACAAAATTGAGCACAAAAGAATGGATTACAATTTACGAAAACACAATTAAAAAAAAATAATTATGAAAAAGAGAGTAACAGGTATTGGCGGACTATTTTTTAAAACCGAAGACCCAAAAGCTAGCAAAGACTGGTATAAAAAGCACTTAGGGTTTAACACCGACGATTATGGCTCTACTTTTTGGTGGAAAGACAAAGAAGATAATGAGTGCTCTACACAATGGAGCCCTTTTAAAAAAGACACCGAGTATTTCGAGCCCTCGAAAAAAGATTTTATGTTTAACTACCGTGTAGAAAATTTAAAAGAGCTTTTAGAGACTTTAAAAAGTGAAGGGGTTACCATTGTTGGTAAAATGGAAGAATACGACTACGGTAAATTTGGTTGGATTTTAGATAACGAAGGCAACAAAATTGAACTTTGGGAGCCTATAGATCAGGCTTTTAAGTAAATTCATGTATTATTTTTACTGTTTTTATATAAATTAAAATAGAATTTATAACCATGAACAATTTTAAAAATGACAACAAGCATCTCGCTATAGAGCCTGAAAAATGGGCAAAGGAATTCCATAATACGTACCAAGTGGGTAAAAAAGGCTGGTTCTAAAAACGACATAAAAAAAAGAGCTAAATACTAGTATTTAGC
>JAGPVI010000281.1 GCA_018067115.1 Bizionia sp.
GGATCACGTTGAAGAAAACTCAACAACGGCAGAAGTATTTAATACTTTAGACGAAACGGCGTCTAAGACCGAAGACTTTGTTGCTAAAAACCAAAAGTATATATTTATCATAATTGGTGTGGTAGCAGTAATCGTTTTAGGTTACTTAGGGTATAAAGAGTTTGTACACGAACCAAAGCAAAATGAAGCGATGAACGATATGTATCATGCTCAAAAGAATTTTGAAGAAGCTGTAAATGGTGTGTCTTCAGATTCATTATACAACGTAGCTTTAAGCGGTAGCGAAGGTAAATTCGGAATGATCGATATCATTAACGAATATAGCGGTACTCCGGCAGCAAACCTTGCAAATTATTACGCAGGTATGGCTTACTTAAACTTAAAAGACTACAAAAAAGCGATAGCGCATTTAGATAAGTTTTCTAGCGAAGATGAAATCTTAGCACCTATGGCAAAAGGAGCAATTGGAGATGCTTTTGTGCAATTAAACCAAAACGAGGATGCATTAAAATATTACAAGGCCGCTGCAACATTACGCGAAAATGGATATTCTGCACCTACGTATTACTACAAGGCTGGAATTACAGCTTTAGAGTTAGGAAACGCTAAAGAAGCTTTAGGATATTTCAACACTATTAAAGAAAAATACCCGTCTTCTTCAGAGTCTACAACCGTAGATATCTTTATTGGAAAAGCGGAAGCAATGTCAAACTAAATTTAATTTTCTGGTAGTAACTGGAACATAATTATGGCAACAGCAAATAATAATTTATCAGAATATGATAAAGCATCAATCCCAAACGCGAATGATTTTCGGTTTGGGATTGTTGTTTCAGAATGGAACAGCGATATCACAGAAGGGCTTTTAAAAGGCGCTGTAGAGACGCTAAAAGAACATGGAGCAAAAGATGAGAACATAGTGGTGTGGCACGTGCCAGGAAGCTATGAGCTTATTTACGGGTGTAAGAAAATGCAAGAGCAAATGGTAAACGCCGTTATCGCTATTGGAAGCGTTATTCAAGGCGAAACCAAACATTTCGACTTTGTATGTGAGGCCGTTGCCCACGGTATTAAAGACCTAAATGTTATTCGCGACACACCAGTAATTTTCTGTGTACTTACAGATAATAATTTACAACAAGCCATAGACCGCTCTGGTGGAATACATGGTAATAAAGGTACGGAAGCAGCCGTAGCCGCTATTAAAATGGCGCAATTAGGCGAAAACGCTTAATACCAAACGGTAATAGTAGTATAAAAAGCATCTTTTAGTATCTCGGGATACTTAAAGATGCTTTTTTTGTTAACAATTTTTAGCAGTTACAACCCGTTAGTCTATTGTATTTTCTGTACTTTTGAAAGTCAATAACTAGTAGCAAAAGTATCGTGTTTTCACAGAAAAAGAACAAACAATTTAAATATAAATCTCGATTTTCGGAAAGCGAGAAACGCAACGATAGCCTGTCAGAAGAGGCTATGAAAAGTGATATCTCTTCCGAATGGGAAAAAACAAGACGCTCTGTTAGAAAAAATAAATTATCTACGTTGCCAATGTTACTCATTATTTTGGCTTTAATTATTGGAATAATGTACTACCTAGATATTAAATTACGTTAATCTTTTTACAGACAATGGGATATTTAAAACAGAAAAAGAATAAACGCTATAATTATAAACCGCGCTTTTACAAGCACGACGGAGACGGAAGTCCGTTTGAAATAAAACATAAATTTGACGACTATAGAACCACTTTAGGTGGTAACAAAAATATAAAACAAAAGTTTACCTCTGCTTGGGATGAGTTTAAAAACTCTCCGGACAAAGCCGTAAACCGAAGAATATTAATAATCGTTTTAGTGCTTGTGTTTTTGTTTTTACTAATAATTGATTTCGATTTGACGATCTTTTTATCAAAATAAATGGCAGATATCATTCAACTATTACCAGATCACGTTGCTAACCAAATTGCTGCCGGGGAAGTCGTACAACGACCAGCTTCTGTAGTTAAAGAACTGTTAGAAAACGCTATTGATGCTGGTGCAAGTTCTATAAAACTAATCATAAAAGAAGCAGGAAAAACACTAATTCAGGTTATCGATAACGGTAAAGGAATGAGCGTTACCGATGCGCGTTTAAGTTTTGAACGCCACGCCACATCTAAAATTAAAACTGCCGACGACCTTTTTCTGCTAAGTACAAAAGGCTTTCGAGGTGAAGCTTTGGCAAGTATTGCAGCTATTGCTCATGTAGAATTAAAAACAAAACAAGAAGGAGACGAAGTAGGGACCTGCCTAGTTATTGAAGGTAGCGAGGTGCAATCTCAAGAGGTTGTTGTTACCCCAAAAGGCTCATCGCTGGCTGTAAAGAACTTGTTTTTTAATATTCCAGCTCGACGTAATTTTTTAAAGTCGAATGCTGTAGAAACGCGACATATTATAGACGAATTTCATCGTGTAGCTTTAGCGCATCCTAGTATAGAATTCGTGATGTTTCATAACGGAAGCGAATCGTTTAATTTACCAGAAAGCAACTATCGCCAACGTATAGTTAATATTTTCGGGACTAAAACCAATGAGAAGTTGGTGCCTGTAAATGAAGATACAGAGGTTTTAGCAATTTCGGGATTTGTTGGAAAACCAGAGTTTGCTAAAAAGTCTCGTGGTGAGCAATTCTTTTTTGTAAATGATCGTTTTATTAAAAGTGCGTATTTAAACCATGCGATTTCTTCAGCTTTTGAAGGGTTGTTAAAAGATGGGGCTCACGCGAGTTATTTTTTAAATTTAAAGGTGAACCCGCAAACCATCGATATAAATATTCACCCTACTAAAACAGAAATTAAATTCGACGATGAGCATACCTTATACGCCATTTTACGTTCTGCTGTAAAGCATAGTTTGGGGCAATTTAATATAGCTCCTGTTTTGGATTTCGATCGCGATTCTAACTTAGATACACCGTACAGCTATCAACAAAAAGGAACACCATCTGTAGAAGTTGATAGAAGTTATAACCCGTTTCAAGAAGAGAAAATAGCGCCTACAACATCACAGAGAGTGCATAAGCCAACAGCTTCTAATTCTAATAGTTGGGAAAGTTTATATGTTGGTTTAGAATCTAAAGGAATGCAATCGCAAAACGATTTTAGCGGTATTGATTTTGAAACTGAAGAAAAGAATTCATCAATTTTCGATGAAACTAATAAAGTCGAGCATAAGCATACTACGTATCAAGCACATAATAAATACATAATAAGTACTATAAAATCTGGAATGTTGATAATCGATCAACATCGTGCACACCAACGTGTGTTGTACGAAGATTTCTTAAAAAATATGACGATTAAAGAAGCGATGAGCCAGCAGTTACTATTTCCTTTACAGCTTCACTTTTCACCTCAAGAAATTGAGATTATTCAGCAATTAAAAAGTGATTTAGAGCATACAGGTTTTATTTTTCAAACTATAAAAGAAGAATTAGTTGAAATTACTGGTGTGCCTGTTAGTGTGCCAGAAAGTGAAGTTTCTATTATTTTAGAGCAACTAATTAGCGATGTTGAAAACGAAGTGCCAGATAGTAATTTTAGTGCTACCGATTTGTTAGCTAAATCTATGGCTAAAAGTTTAGCCATAAAAACAGGGCAAAGTTTAACGCGAATGGAGCAAGAACATCTTGTAAATTCATTGTTTGCCTGTAAAGAGCCCAGTGCATCGCCTGCAAATAGAGTTACTTTTATTACGATGACCGTAGACGAATTAGATAAAAGATTCGTTTAGAACTTATAAAATTAAATAGAAAAAATGAGGGGAATAACCGATACTGTAAAACACCTAATAATTATAAATGCCATCTTCTTTGTAGGAACGCTTACCTTAGGCGGTGGCGAGTTGTTTTATAACTTGTTTGCGCTTTATTTTCCAGAAAATGAAGCGTTTAAACCGTGGCAAATTATTACGCATATGTTTATGCACGGCGGTTATATGCACATTATATTTAATATGTTTGCGCTTTGGATGTTTGGTAGCGCAGTAGAAACGCAATTGGGAGTTAAGAAATTTTTATTCTTATATTTTTCTGCTGGTCTGGGAGCGGCTCTTTTTCAAGTGGGCTTTTATTATTTTAATTATATGCCGGCGTTCGATGCCTTAATAAGTTCTGGATTAACCCAAACGCAGATATTTGAAATGTTAGGAAGTAACCAAGCTATGGGTGGTATTAATGCAGCACAATTTGAAAATTTAAAAGCTATTTTCCCTGTGTTTAATGCGACAATGGTAGGTGCCTCAGGGTGTATAATGGGGATTTTAGTTGCCTTTGGAATGCTAAATCCTAATGCAGAATTAATGTTGATTTTTTTACCTATTCCAATAAAAGCAAAGTACTTTATACCAGGTATTATCGCTTTAGATATTATATCGGCAGTAACGGGGCAATCCTTTTTTAGTCCGAGTAATACAGCGTTTATGGCCCACGTGGGTGGCGCATTAATTGGGTTTATTATTATGCTATTCTGGAGGAATGACAATAATACTTTTAATAAATTTAGAATAGATTAATCTAAAAAATAGCCTATAAGGTTTTTATATGAGTTTAAAAGAGGACATAAAATATAAACTAGCACGACTTAACGTGTTAGAAAAAATAATAGCTATTAATGTTGTTATTTTTTTGCTATCATTTGTGTTAAAATCAGTTTTAGGTAGCATTATTTTTTGGCTACAATTACCAAGCGAATTAAATAGTTTTCTAGTTAAACCGTGGACAATCTTCACCTATGCTTTTTTACATTTCGACTTTTTGCATATTGTTTTTAATATGCTATGGTTGTACTTTATTGGGCGTATATTTTTAAACCTGTTTAGTGCAAAAATGGCATTAAACATATATTTTCTTGGTGCTATTTTTGGTGGGTTATTCTTTATTTTAGGATACACCGTTTTACCCACTTTCTTTCAAGGAACTACGTATTTAGTAGGAGCATCGGCAGCGGTTAGAGCTTTGTTTATTTTTATTTGCGCGTATATGCCTAATAAAGAAGTTCGTTTTTTTACCTTTAATTTAAAGCTATGGTATTTAGGTGCCGCATTTGTTGTTTTTGATGTCTTAGGTCTATTTGGAGTGAACTCTGGTGGCAATTTAGCGCATATAGGAGGTGCCTTTTTAGGGTATTTGTATGCAATACAATTATTAAAAGGAAATGATATTGGTAGAGGTTTTGAAAGTATGATAGATGCCATTTCTAGCTGGTTTAAAAAGTCGACTAAATCTAATTTAAAAACAGTACATAAAGACAAATCTAAAGTTGGAGGCTTTACAAAAGGTGAGTTTGAACAGTTTAATAACCAGAAAAAGATAGATGTTATTCTAGATAAAATAAGTAAAAGTGGTTACGATAGTTTAACGGCCGCAGAAAAGGAATTTTTATTTAGAGCAGGAAAGTAACCTATGAAAAACCTTCGCTTTTTTGAGAAAATAGTA
>JAGPVI010000283.1 GCA_018067115.1 Bizionia sp.
ATTATTTATCCGTTTGTAAAAAGTGCCACAAAACACACCAAATGTTAAATATTTTACAAATTAACAATATTATGCGCTAACAATTTTACTACATTGCACCACTTTATTATATTATAAAGATGAAGAAAAAAATTATTGGTCGCGTTGATAAAGTCGACTTTCCTAAACTCGATTTATACTCTATAGATGTCAAGGTTGACTCTGGTGCTTATACATCTGCCATTCATTGCTCAAAAATAAAAGAAGAAAACAACCAATTAAAGTGTACCTTTTACAGCAAAGGGCATCCCAATTTTAATGGCAAAGAAGTTGTTTTCGACACCTATTCTTTTACAAATGTAAAAAGCAGTAATGGCCAAGTAGAAAGTAGATATAAAGTTAAATCGGAAATTCTACTTTTTGGAAAGACGTATAAAATTAATTTAACGTTAAGCACAAGAGCAGAGATGAAATTCCCTGTATTAATTGGAAGACAATTTTTAAGCCGCAAATTTATGATAGACGTAGATAAAGAAAACCTATCCTATAAAAAATCACAAGAATGAATATTGTAATATTATCAAGAAACCCACATTTATACTCTACACAGCGCTTAATTGAAGAAGGCGAAAAAAGAGGGCATAAAGTAGAAGTTATAGATCCTTTACGTTGCGACATTATTATCGAAAAAGAAAGACCTCGCATATATTATAAAAACAGATACCTAGATTACGTAGATGCTGTAATCCCTAGAATTGGTGCTTCGGTAACGTTTTACGGGTGTGCTGTGGTACGTCAATTTGAAATGATGAATGTGTTTTCCACAGCATCTTCTGAAGCTATTTTAAGATCTAGAGACAAATTAAAAAGTCTTCAAATTTTAAGTAAAGCTGGTATTGGTATGCCAAAGACCGTTTTTACAAACTACTCTAGAGACGTTGAAGAAGTTGTTGCTCACGTTGGTGGCACACCTTTAATTATTAAATTATTAGAGGGTACTCAAGGCTTAGGTGTTGTTTTAGCTGAGACCAAAAATGCAGCCGAGTCTGTTTTAGAAGCTTTTAATGGCTTACAAGCTCGTGTCATTGTACAAGAATTTATTAAAGAGGCTAAAGGTGCCGATTTAAGAGCATTAGTTGTAGACGGACAAGTTGTAGGTGCTATGAAACGCCAAGGTAAAGAAGGTGAGTTCAGATCTAACTTACACCGTGGAGGCTCTGCAAATATTATAAAATTGAGTGAAGCAGAACTTGCCGTTGCTA
The DNA here is from genome assembly GCA_018067115.1 of Bizionia sp. Classification (GTDB taxonomy): domain Bacteria; phylum Bacteroidota; class Bacteroidia; order Flavobacteriales; family Flavobacteriaceae; genus Bizionia. The sequence continues at coordinate 1,242 of JAGPVI010000283.1, forward strand.
TGCGTGCATCAAAAGCATTAAAACTACCTGTTTGTGGTGTCGATATGTTACAATCTGCTCGTGGACCACTTTTACTAGAAGTGAATTCTACTCCCGGATTAGAAGGTATTGAAAAAGCTACAGAAAAAAATATCGCTAAAAATATAATTAGCTACTTAGAACAAAACCTTAAACAATAAATGAAGGAAAGCGCTACTGTATTAACTATTCTAGGAGAAACTATAAAGCCCGGAGAAAGCAGAGAGGCGGCGTTTAATATAGCCAAATTGCACACGCAAACACCGGTCGATGTTCCTGTAATAATAGAACGCTCTAAAAAACCTGGGCCTACTATTTTATTTACTGCGGGCATACACGGTGACGAGGTTAATGGTGTAGAAATAGTGCGACAGCTTATTGCTAAAGGTATCAACAAACCTAAAAAAGGAACTGTTATTTGTATTCCGGTAATTAACATTTTCGGATTTATTAATATGAACAGATCATTTCCCGATGGCCGTGATCTAAACCGCGTCTTTCCAGGTGTAAAATCCGGATCACTAGCCAGTCGAGTAGCGAATGAATTAATTACAGAAATTTTACCGCATGTGGATTTTGTTATCGATTTTCATACCGGTGGTGCCTTGCGTTTTAATGCACCGCAAATTCGTATTGAAGAAGGAAATCCAGATTATGATGCTATGGCCGAATTGTTTGGCGCTCCGTTTATAGTATACTCAAAAAACTTGGCGCGTTCATTTAGAAACACGTGTAACCAAATGGGAAAACCTATTTTGTTATATGAAGGAGGAAAATCTTTACACATCGATGCCAATGTAACCAATACTGGCGTAAATGGTGCTAAACGTATCTTGCATCATTTCGGTATGCTTAGAAGTAACTTTAAAGTCTCTAAACCAAAAAAAGACCCGCTTTACGTTACCGAAAGCAAATGGATTCGCGCTAAATTTTCTGGAATGTTCAAATCAACAACACGTATTGAAAAACTAGTTAAAAAAGGTGAGGTCTTAGGTCATATTACCGATCCTTATGGTAAATTTAACCACTTTGTTAAAGCTCCAAATTCTGGTTACATTATTAATATTAACGATGCTCCTTTAATTTATCAAGGCGATGCGTTATTTCACATTTCTATAGAAGAGGAAAAGAATAAAGGTGATGACAAAAGCTGAATTACGAAAAAAACACAAAGCCCTTAGGAAGGATTTATCTGAAGACCAAAGAGAAGAACTAAGTTTAGCGATAGCAAATAACCTGCTATCGCTTGCTATTTGGGATAAAGAATTCTATCATATTTTTCTTTCAATTGAAACACAAAAAGAAATAAACACAGATTATATTTTAAATATCCTCTCTGGAAAAGATAAGAATATAGTTATTTCTAGAAGTAATTTTGAAACAACTACTTTAGAAAACGTTCTATTAACAGACAACACAATCATTAAGTTAAACGCATACAACATCCCGGAACCTGTGGGCGGTATCCCCATACCAGCGCATAGTATAGATGTCGTTTTTATACCGTTATTAGCCTTCGATGAACAAGGGAATCGTGTTGGGTATGGCAAAGGGTTTTACGATAATTTTTTAGCAGATTGCAAACCAGACACTCTTAAAATAGGCCTTTCGTTTTTTGATGCCGAACCCGGTATTGACGATGTATATTCTGGAGACATCCCTCTAGATTATTGCATTACGCCAAACGAGACCTATACTTTTTAAAGACTTTATTCTGCATCTTTCGGCTTAGGAAACGCTTGCTTATTAAAGAAAATTAAAAGTACGAAACCAATACTAATAGCGACATCGGCAATATTAAAAACCGGCTCGAAAAAAGTAAAAAACTCACCACCATAACCGGGAAT
>JAGPVI010000301.1 GCA_018067115.1 Bizionia sp.
TGTAGCGGAATAAAATCCTGCTCGCTATTTTCTAGAACTGCTCGCATGAGTTGGGAAAAATCGGAAAGATATCTATTTGCAGTACGTTCATCATTGGATGCTATAAAACTATTTACAGAATTTAATGCATTAAAAATAAAATGAGGGTTCATCTGACTTCTAAGCGACTTTAGCGCCAGTAAATTATTAGCTAATTTTTGTTGTTTTATAAACTTATACATCACATAAGCCACCAACAATAATAATAAAACACCTCCAATTAAAGAGTAAATAATAAGCGTTTGGCGTTTATTTAACTCTGCGTTTAATTGGTATTTGCTTTCTGATAATTCGCGGTCACTTTCAAGAGATTCAATACGGTTTTGTTGCTCTGTAATATTTTTACTAAAACGCGCGGCTTGTGTAATTTGCTGCTCTTTTTTAATGTATAACTTTTCTACAGATTGCGTATACTCTTCATACGCAGTTAATGCTTTTTCAAAATCTCCTGCGTCCCTATAAACCTCAGATAATTTTCGCTTAGCATCCTTTTCTACAACTAAATCTTCACGTTTATCGGCCTCTACAATACTTCTTTGAAGATATGGAATAGCGGCATCGTATTCCTTTTGCAAATAATAAGCATTTCCTATTTTATAATTCTGCTTTTGAAGCGTATAATCACTTTCATTATCTATTATAGTATCTGTCTCTAGCTCCTTAATATCTTCTAGAGACTCTTTTCTAAGTTTTATCTCGTCGCTATAGGCGCGATTTGCACTATTAAAATCGGCAACCTTAATTTTTTCTTTTACTGCCCTTTGTTTGTTTTCTTTGGTTGCTAATTGAAGGGAATTCTCATAGTATGCCCCCGCTTCAATTATTGCGCCACTTGCACCGTAAGCTTGTGCAATTTTACTATTAAAATCGGTAATTTTAGAAGCGATTAAGTGCTTTTTCGCAATGGATAGACCGGCTTTGTAAGCAGCAATTGCTTTTGGATATTGTTTTGTTTTTATAAATACATCTCCCAAGCCCTCATAGACTTCAGTAAGCTCAAAATTAGACCACTCTTGCGTACTTAATTGTTGATAGAGCGCTATACTTTCTTGATAGTTTTTATTGCGATAGTAAGCTTTAGCCAATTTTAATTTAACAGCCGATGTCTGTTTACTATTTAAACTTATTCGATAATTAGAAACGGCCAAATCATATTGTTTCCAATACATATAAACATCTGCTAAAACCTCAAAAGCTTCAGCATTTTGCGATGTAGAATTACTATTGCTAATACTCTCCGTTATAAATTGAATACTTTTTTCTGCTGATATGTTTTTATATACCACAGCAGAATCTAGTAAACTTTTAAAAGATGACGCTTTTTTTTTGAAGTTAAATGTCGAGGACGGAGCACTTTCAGCAGGTTTAACATCGATTGTTAAATCATCATTGGTAGTAACCGTGTAATAAATGGTTTCAAAATCTTTATGACTTATTATTAATTCGTCTCCTTTTTGTACATCAATTTTAAACTCTCCAGCAAAATTAGAAGCCGAATAACTCCCATTAACAACCTGGATATTTACGTTTTTAATTGGTATGAAAGTTTCACTTTCGCGAACAAAGCCCTTAACGGTAAAACTTGGCTTTGCCTTTTTTGTAGTTTCCTGCCGAGTTTGGGCGTGCAAAAAAGCTGGGCTTGTAGCCAGTAATAAAAATAGTACAATCGATTTTAAATAGTTCATTCGTTACCAATATACATTGGTGTTATTAATTTATGCAGATAAACTTACATACTTTTCATGTTATAATAAAATACCAAAGCACCTAACTGAGTGAAATAGATAAGTAAATATAAGGCTTTACTCATTTTCTAGTGCAGTTTACTCATTTCTATACCACGATTACTCATTATAGATTTTATTGTAAAAATGTTGCTATTAAGTTTACAAAAACAAAATCAATTTTTACAATGAAAAACACCATCTTTATTTTCTTATTATTAGCCTCCCTATCCCTTTCAGCACAAATTAAAGGGAACGCTACAATTTCTAGACAAAACGTAATACAAGCCAAATCTCTAGGCAATGCTCCTATTTATGATACGTCCGTTACTTCGTTTAGAAACCACACCTTACATCCTAATGCGCAAATAACGATCGATGTTAAAGCGCTAAGCAATGTTATCGCCGATTCTTACACTGCCGTTTTTAATATGGTGCAAATAGGCGAAACCAGTGAAGAAGCCAACCGTTTAATGCAAGAGCGCGTATTAAAAGTTAAAACAGAACTAGGCGCTAAAGGTATTTTAGAAAAAGATATTGTGGTCGATGTCATTTCTTTTGTTCCGGTTTATGAAACCATAGTTGAGAAAAAATTATTTAGTACTAAATACAATGAAGTTCCCGTAGGTTTCGAAATACAGCAAAATCTTCATATTAAATTTACTAAGGTTAATCAGTTTGAAACTTTGCTTTCTGCCTGCTCAAATAATGAGATTTATAATTTGGTAAAAGTAGATTACTTTATAGATAACGTGCAAGCGATTTATAAAGCACTACGAACAGAAATTTTAAAAGTATTAAAAGAAAAACAACAATTTTATGCCGATATGGGCTTCAATTTAACCGACTACAAACCAATAATCGCTGATGTAGAATACTGTCATTTCCCTAAGGAGTTCTATAAAAACTACCAAGCATTTAATAGTATTTCAATAGAGGCCATTCAGAAAAAGAAAGGGGTCATTAACGCAAAAAAACAAACTTCTTATTATTACGACCCCCTAGATTTTAGTCACTATGATATTGTTATAAACCCAGCTATAGTAGAACCTGTAATACAAATGGGAATGGAAATAAAATTAGTGTACACAGAACGACCAAAAGAAGACAAAGAAAAAAACATAGCAAAAGGTAAAGAGGCGATAAAAAATAAATACTTCATTATTTCTACCGATGGCGCTATTACCACCAAGGAATTAACATTAGAGAATTAATTGATGATACTTTGTTTACACTCGCCTTAGCCGAACGCAAAAAAAACTATAAAAAAATAAAATTGGGTTTAGTAACTTCTTTAAAAGTGAACGATTTTAAATTTTAAGACCTTAAACTTTCAGCCTTAGAAATAAAAGTGTACGTAAAAGAAATGGAGTCTAATCATAATGGTACTCGCAATCAAATTCAAGCACTAAATATAAAAAGAGACGAGTTCTTATAATACCCAACACTAATAGCAAAGCAAGCGGCCCAGGAAACAAAATAAAAATCGCTATACAATCTCAAGCGCAGAAAAAATACAGATAAAAAAAGCCTCGATAAATATATCGAGGCTTTTTTTATAATAAGATTATAGTCTTAGTTAATTGCAGGACAGTTACAGTGGTAACGTTCTTTCTTACAACCAAAGTTATACCCTAAAGTAATTTGGTGAAAACCACCATTGTTAAATACTACTGAGTTCGCTTGGTAACTATATGTATAAGCGAATACAAAGTTATTCATATCCACACCTAAAATTGGTGTTATGTATTGTAGTTTTTGGCTATTTACTCCAGATCCATCTACAAATTCGGCGCCGTCTAAACTTCTACGGTAAGATAATCCTCCCCATAGTTTACCAAATTCCATCTGTTTGTAAGCTTTTACGTTGATATCTATAGACGCTTCTTCGGTTGCATCTCTGTACATAAACATTGCAGAAGGCTCGAAGCTCCATTCGCTATTGTATTTCGAGAATGTATTTCCTACAGAAAACAAATATGTTCTTAAGTTATCGTAGCTAATACCTTGCTCATTAAAGTTTACACCTTCATTCTTTAATATATTCTTTACCGTTGCATGCGCGTAAAACTCATATAAGTGGTAAGAAAATCCAAAATCTACATTAAAGTTAGTTGCAGATTGCTCCACACCTCCAATAATTGGATCTGGACCGTCGAATAAAAATGAAGTTTCATCTAGCTTATATTGTACAGCACCTGCACTTAAACCAAAAGACAACATATTTAAATCTACTTCACTTCTAGAAAATAAGATATGGTGAGCATATGTAAAATACGCTCCTGTTTGCGAGTGAAATCCGTTTTTATCAGAATACACAATAGCACCAATACCAGACTGTGAATCTCCTACTCTACCGTTAACACTGGCGGTTAAAAGCTTTGGAGCATTGTCGTCCCCAAACCATTGTTGGCGACCAGTTATTCTAATTTTAGAACAATTTGCCACACCAGCCATTGAAGGGTGAATTAAATAATAGTTATCTGTTAAATAATCAGAATAAATTGGAAGCCCTTCTTGAGCTTTAGCAAATTGCGAGCAAAAAAACACCGAAACTGCTAATATTAGTAACCTTTGTAATCTCATAATCTTTTTTTAAGGTAGATAGTGATCTAACTATTTATCATAATCTTAACGTTATAATAAACTCTTAATTGTTAAATAAATTGTTAACGCAGCCAAATATATGAATTTACTTCTTATTTTTTGATTCCGTTTGTTAAAGCTTTCAATTAAAAAACGATTTAGCTTAAATGCTAATATCCCCGACCAACTGAAAGTGGTATAAAAACCAAATATATGGATATCTATGCTTTTCTTTTAGTATTTTTGCAAAAAAATATACTCAAATGAATTCTTTTAAAGTATCTATTCAAGAAACCTCAAATAATTCAATAGTCAAATTTGAATTAAATCAGTTTATAACACAGCATCAAAGCTTTGAATTTAATAACATAGACGAGGCCAAAGCGTCTCCTTTAGCACAGCAATTATTCTATTTACCTTTTGTAAAAAAAGTTTACATTACTAGTAACTTTGTAGCAATTGAACGTTTTAGTATTGTAGAATGGGCCGATGTACAAAATGAAGTGGCAACTCAAATCGAAGACTACTTAAACAATGGTGGTATTGCAGTACAAGAAGATGCATCTTCTAAAAAAGTACCCGTTACTGTTTATGCCGAAAGCACGCCTAACCCCTCGGTATTAAAATTTGTTGCCAATAAGAAATTGGTCACTGCGACTTACGAATTCACTTCTATAGACACAGCAAAATACTCTCCTTTAGCAACTGAGTTATTCCATTTACCATTTGTAAAGAGCGTGTTTATTGATGAGAATTTTGTTTCAATTACCAAATACGATGTGGCTGAATGGAACGATATCACCAACGAAATCCGAGAATTTATAAGAGGCTATATCGAAGATGGTAAAGAAATCATTTCGCCAAATGCTCCTGAAGTTTTAGAAAAAGCGACAGAGAAAGTCGATGCTCACTTTGAAACATTAGACGATACCTCTAAGGAAATTATTAATATTTTAGAAGAATATATTAAACCAGCAGTTGCTAGCGACGGTGGAAATATTCAATTCGAGTCTTACGATCCAGAAACAAAAATAGTAAAAGTTATTTTACAAGGAGCTTGCAGCGGCTGTCCGTCGTCGACATATACGCTTAAAAGTGGTATTGAAAACATGCTAAAAGAAATGCTAAAAGGTAAAGTAAACACTGTTGAAGCAATAAACGGTTAAAAATTTAAATTCCGTTATCTTTTAAGCACCTTTGCTTTTTGATACAGCACTTGGGTTCGTTTTAATTTTTGTACTTTTAAGTATCTATTAATTTAAAAACAAACACATTATGGCAGTATTAAAAGTTATTGAAGTTTTAGCTAATTCCGACAAAAGTTGGGAAGACGCAACAAAGAAAGCAGTGAAACACGCAGGTAAAAGCGTAAAAAATATTCGTTCGGTGTATGTTAAAGAACAAAGTGCGAGTATTAAAGATAATGAGGTCGCGGATTTTAGAGTGAATGTAAAAATCACTTTCGAAGTCGATTAAATTAAAAACAATATATAGTTAAAAACCTGAAGTTCACTCTTCAGGTTTTTTTATACCATAAAGCCGCCTAGTTTCTTCAATACCCAGACAAGCCTCTACCTCTTGTAATAGCCAATTTAAAACCTCTTATAGAAATATATAACCGATTACCTACTCTGTTCACCAAAGGGACTAATCTTAGCTTTAAAAGCCACTAGCTCCTCCCTAACCTAACCTAACCTAACCTAACTATACCCATAAAAAAAACCTGAACAGCGTTGTTCAGGTTTTTTTAGTATTCTATTTAAGTCTTAGAGCGCTTTTATCGTTTTAATGTAAAGTGAGCTTTAAAGCTTTTCTTATTATCTGTTCCAGGCTCTCTGTAGTCTACAGTAAACCAATAGTCACTTGTTGGCATTGGGTTTCCGTTATACGTTCCGTCCCAGCCTGCACCTGTTGGACTTAATTGTTTTAACAGTTTTCCAAAACGGTCGAAGATAAAGATCTTAGCATCCGGCTGACTGTCGATACCGTAAATATTCCAAGTATCGTGGTAACCATCATCGTTTGGCGTAAAGTATAGTGGGTAATCCATTACGAGAACGGTTTCACTTGCTTCTCCACATCCGTTAGCATCTCTTGCTGTAATAACATGCTCGCCTGCCGATACATTATTAAAGGTATGGCTGTAAGATCCATCGGCATTTAATACGCCAATTTCCCAAGAGCCTCCATCGATACTAAACTCATAAACGGCAATTCCGTCTCCTGTTGCTGTAGCCTCTATGGCGTGTTCGTTTGCAAAAGCTAAAGTCGTTACTGCTGTTGTTAATACTGGTGGCTCACTTTCTTCTACTAGTGTAGTATCTGTGCTTGTACATTGTGTTTCGCCACTTGAGGTAACATCGGTTACTTCTACGCTATACGTTCCACCTTGTGTTGGTGTTAATGATGGACTTGTTTCTGTTGGTAAAACGGTTCCGTTATAACTCCACTCGAACGTGTATTGTGTTGCATCTAACCCGGTATCTATTACTGGTACACTTACAGCTTCTGTTCCGTTGGTGTTTACACATAATAAATACGTATCGTCTAAATCGAAAGATGGTAACATATTTACTTGTAATGTTAACGTTGCCGTTTCAAAACATTGCGAGCTGTCTACCATTGTTCCGGTGCCATCATCTACTAGTGTATCATTATCTACACGCACAATAATAACCTGTGGGTTTACTGTGTTTTCGTATAAAAATGGTAACGCATTGGTTCCGGCATCGGCATCGGCTTGGTTATCGTAATAACTCACCGTGTAGCTTACAGGATCTTGTCCGTCTAATACAAATTCGTTTTGTGTTGCTAAATCAAATTGTGCGGTGTTATTTGTACTATCACCATCAAAATCCATTTCATCATCACAGATTTCATAAACTATAGGTACTAAATCTGGATTCGCTTGTGCTGCTTCCTGTACTTCTATATTAAAGCTTACTGTTGCAATATCACAACCTGTAACTGTATTGATAATGTTTACAAAAATCTCTTGCGGATTTGTAATATTAGTATACAATGTTGTTAACGCATTGATACCTTGTTCTGCTTCCGCTAACGTTTCATGGTACGTTACTGTAAAGATTGAAGGATCTTGTCCGTTTAAAATCTCATCGGTCTTTGTTGTAAAATCAAACTGTGCAAAGCCGTCGGTATTTAATTCACAGATAATATAATCGCTTACTGGCACTACTTCTGGTAATGGGTTTACGATTAAGTCGAAATCTTCTAAACTATAACATCCTGTTCCGTTTAATCCAGTTACATCGTCTCCATTTGTTACACGCACATAAATAGTTTGTGGGTTAATGGCAACACCTGCGTTATTAGGATCTTCGTTACTGTGTTGTGTTGGGTCTGCAATGGCATTGGTTCCTGTTACAGCATCCTCTTCACTTGTGTAGTAACTTAAATGTATTGGGTTACTTGCATTTTCGCCGTTAATAATATAAGTCTCGTTTACAGTTAAGTCGAAGATTTCAATCATATCACCGGTTGCATTATCGTCGCATAAAATAATATCTGCTGGATCTTCTCCTGGCGATGGATTATTTAACACACGAATTGTTACGGTAGTGAATGAGAAACATCCAGTATCTAAATCGGTAACTCTTATAAATAAAGTTTGTGGTCCCATCACCTCATTGGTATAGTTTGTAGGGTCTGGAATCATATTGGTTCCTGCTTGCGCATCGGCCAAAGTAGTGTAATACTCTACAATCCAACTTGGGTTACCATTTACAATCTCTGCATTTTCAACAGTTAAATCGAAAGCTGTAAATCCGTCATTATCTTCATGATAATCGGCATCTAAATCATCACATTGTGATAAGGTGTTGTCGTAAGTAGGGTTTAAAACTGGTGGTAAAGCCACCTCTATTATAAACGACCCGGTGCTTACACAACCATTAGCACCACTCTCTAAACGAATATAAATTGTTTGTTGAGGCGTTGTTGCATTGGTATAGTTTGCTGTGTTTACTATTGGGTTATTCCCTGAATCAGCATCTGCTTGAGATGTGTGGTATGTTAATATAAAATCTGCTGGTGCTTGAGTACCGTAAACTTCTGGCGTAATCACAGTATCGAAATCGAATTGTGCATAACCATTATCGTCGGTATCGCAAATTACATAGTCAGGAATATCTAATGGCACTACTGGCGATGGTAACACCACCAAGTCTAGTTCTACAATAGTATAACAACCTGTTCCTGGTGTTGGCGCAACTCCTGTGTTTTCTACACGTACATATATTGTTTGCAAATTGGCAATAATATTATTGTAAAAGTTTGCTAACGGACTCGTTCCTGATTCGGCATTTGCTAAGGTTTCGTGGTACGTTACCGTTACTCCTGTTTCTCCGTTTTGAATAATTGTCGTCTGGCTATAAATATCGAACTGCCCAAAACCGTCATTATCAGTATCACAAATTTCCAATGGATCTGGGTTTGCAACTGGAGATGGTGTTGGTGTTACACGTAAATCTAAAGTGATTGTGCTTACACATCCTGTAACATTATTTTCTGCACGGATATAAATAGTTTGTGCATTACTTGTATTTACATACGGGCTAAAAATTTCATCAGTATCGGTATTAGCTCCAGCTTGTGTTAAGTGGTAACTAAGCGTAATCCCTGTTTGTCCGTTTAAAATTTGTGCGTTTGCATCTTCTAATGTAAATGGTTCTGCACCATCATTTGGAGTAACATAGTCACAAAGTGTTAATGGCGTTGGCTGCACTAAAACTGGTAATGGGTTTACAATAATATCTAAAGTCGTTATAGAGAAACACCCTGTGGCATTGTCTTCTACACGTACCCATAGCGTTTGCATATTTTGAACGATATTAACATACGCATTTGGCGATGCTATAGCGTTATTTGGTACTAATGCATTGGCCTCAGACTCGTAAAAAGTTACCGTATATAACGTCGGGTCTAATCCGTTTAGGATCTCATCATTTTTTGATGGTAGGTTAAAAATCGCATACCCATCTGCATTATCATCACAAACCTCTAATGGGGTTGGGTCGATAATTTCTGGTGTTGGGTTTACAATTAATACTAACTCTACGAAACTCGCACAGTTTGTAGAAATCGTAGGACTCTCAATACGCACGTAAATCGTTTGCTGATTCACAACGATATTGTTATACGGACTTACTAATGGGTTAACATCATTTTCAGAATCTGCTAATGTTTCGTGGTAGGTTACCACTAATGTATTGTCTCCTCCATTTATTTCTGCCTCTGCATCTGTTAATGTAAAGACTCCAAAGCCATCGCTGTCTGGATCACAATACTCTAAGTTTGCAGGTGTAAATGCTACTGGAGCATCTTCTACTTGTAAATCTAGGATTGTTGTATCATAACATCCTGTTGTAATATCTAAAACACCAACAACTATGGTTTGTGGATTAGTAACATTAGTATATAAAATTGGCAATGCATTCGTTTGCGCATCAGCATCGGCCTGATCGAAGTAGTAACTTACAGAGTAGTTAGGGTTTCCTCCAGAAATTTCACCGTTTTTAATACTTAAATCTATTTCTGTAAAACCGTCTGGTGTTGCATCATCACAAACACCTAATACTGTTGGCGCCACTACTGTTGGTAGTGGGTACGATGTTAATGAATAAATAGCAGTATCTGGACACGCCCCGTTGGTTGAATATTCTACACCATACGTTGTATTTGGTTGTCCGCCAGAAACTGTTCCTGTGGTTGCATCTATTACAGCACCATCGGTTGGTAATGGGTTAAATGCGTAGGTTCCTCCTGGTGTAGCTTCTGAATCTACAACCCCTCCGTCGCACGTTGGTGTCATTGTTATACTCGCATCGTCTAATGGTAATACGGTAAGATCGAAAGTTGAAGAAAAAGGACAAATACCTGCGGTAGTATACTCAATTATATAGGTTGTCCCATAAGTTCCATTTGTTACTGCACCAGTCGTAGTGTCTATCGTTGCTGCATCCGTTGGTACTGGATTGAAAGCATACGTTCCGCCTGCGGTAGCAAAACTATCTACAGTTCCACCATCGCAAGTTGCAATCATTGTAAATGAAGCATCATCTCTTGGATCAACAATTAAGTTAAAAGCTGGTGTTGGTGACGCAATATAACAAGCCGGACTCGCAATACTTTCTACACGAACATAAATTGGTTCTGGATTAATAACATTATCATAGTCACTAACCAAGGCATTTATTCCTGCATCAGCATCTGCAAAAGAGGTGTAATATGTTACCGTAAATTCTGTATTTGATTGTGTCCCTAAGACAGCTGCGTTTTGCGTTTCTAAATCAAAAGGCTCTGATCCATCATTAGAAGGGTCATCGCACACTACCATATCTGGAGCTAGATTATAAATTACATTTAAGAAATTTAAAGTAAACACATCAGTATCTATACAGGTTCCAGAAGCATTATCTTCTATTCTCACATAGATTAATTCGCCATCTGTACCTATATAATTAACAGGGTCTAGAATAGGGTTTGTTCCTGCATCGGCATCTGCTTGTGTATTATAATATGTAATAGTGCTTGTTGTAGGATCTTGTATACCTAAGACTTCTGAATCGTTTTCGGTAAGATCGAATATAACGGCTCCCGAGCCGTCATTACATGCTGTTAAATCAATGGTATTAGTAACCGTAGGTCCAGGTATAAATTCTATGAAAATAGAATCTGAAGTCTGACAACTTGCAGAGAATACAATATCTACACTGTAGGTACCCTCCTCTGTTGCATCGTAAGTAGACGACGTTTCTCCAGCGATAACAACACCATCTAAGTACCAAGTATGTGTTGCAGTTGTTAACCCTGTATCTAAAGTAACAAACGCACCTTGACATTCTGCTGTTCCTGCAGTAACTGTAATATCTTCACCTAAATCACCACCTAAAGTAAACGATCCTGCCCCAAGAAAAACCCCTGCATCATAGGAATTATCACCGTCATCGGCAACTACTAACTTAATTCGGTAAGCATTATTTGGAACCACATTCGCTGTAGCGGTCATTGGCACAGTATATCCTAAAAAATTTGTTGGATTACTAGCTGGTGGCAATCCA
>JAGPVI010000310.1 GCA_018067115.1 Bizionia sp.
GAGCATTTAGAAAATGCATTTTATCATTTCTAAACAACCTTTTTAATCTTTAGAAGTTTGCACCTCTCGAGAATCGAAATAATTCTTTACCGAATTTACATCGTAAGGTTTGGCTATAATTTCTTTATTACTATTCAAAATAAAATAAGCGGGTGTGCCACTAACATTATAACTGTTACCTATTTCGTTATTCCATTTGCCCTCACCTAATACGTGAATAAATTCTGGGAAATCGGTAATTAATTGCTCCCAACGGGCTTTATCATCCTCTAAAGCTATGGCAATGACTTGAATTTTGTCTTTGCTCATTGGTTTAATAAAGGCTTGTAATTGTGGTGCTTCGTCTAAACAGTGTGAGCAATTGGTACTCCAGAACACCAAAATATAGTTCTCAGAGCTGTTTAAAGCACTTAGTTTAGTGCTTTTATTATTTTGTAACGCGATATCGAAGTCTGGAGCAACTTTGCCTAAAGACACATTTCTAAATGGCACAATGACCTCTAATATTTTGTTGTCTTTTTCTGCTTCAGCAAGATTTAATAAATAGTTGTCTGTTATATAATTAGCAATAACTTCGTTGCCTGCTTCAGCGAACTTACGCCACATAATATCTAAAATTGTTTTCTTGACTTTAGGATTGTTTCCAATAGCTTTTACCGCTGCATCTATGTTTTCTTTATAGGAGGTATTAGGGTCATTTCGGTTTACAAAACTATAGACATAACCAGTAGCGTTCTTTATTAAGAAATTCGAATTTTGAAGTTCTTTATTACTAAAATCGATATTAGTAAAATAGTTGCTTTTTATATTATTCGAGAATGTGGCAACATCCTCATGTGTTGAAGGAATATAAGGTTTGCAAGCTTTTATAAAATTATTGATAAGCATTCCTTCAGAGGCTTTTTCGAATTCACTTTGTGTCTTTCTTAAAATATCGAAAATACTTTTATAGCCTTCCTTGTCTACTTTTTGCGCCCCGTAATAGTTGCGAATACTTTGGTTAATTAAGGCGATGCTTTTATTATAAGAGGCATACATTTTATTCTCTGAAGACGCAGTAAACTTTACACCTTTATTTTTACTAAAATCGAAAGCTATGTCTTCTTTTCCGTTATAAATAAAGTCGAAGTTGTTTTCTTCTTGCGGTTGTGCGTACACCAATCTAAAAGTTCCTGGTTCGACATTTTTATCTAAAGGCATTGTAAAGGTGCCATTGGCTGCAACATCAGCATTGGTTACAAAAGTAGCAGATGTTGGCGTTACGCGATATAAAAAAGCAAATTTAAAGTCTTCTGCAGGCGAAAAGGAACCCGAAATTGTGTGCTGTGCTAACACAATAGTGGGTAGAAAAGCGAGTATAAAAAGAATGATTTTTTTCATTGTATTGGTTTTAAGTACTTGAAACAAAAGTTAAGCTAAAGTCAAAAAGGCATTAATGAGCATAACGTCATCTTAAAAGTATTAATTTAAAATGGGTTTTAAAGCAGAAAGTGCTTGATTTACACTTTTAATTTTTTCAAAAGTAAGTATAAGGCGCAAGCCATTACGCGTTTCTTTTTCTTTCATTTTACAAGATTGCGGATGCTTTTGCACATATTGAATCATTAAGTTAAAATTAGGACTCTGGTAAAATTTGCTCTGTTGGTCGTTAACGAAATAGCAAATCAGTTTGCCTTTTTTCATAATGGCTTTTTCAATACCCAATTTGGTAGCAATCCATTTTAGTCGTACACTATTGAATAAATCAACAACTTGCACGGGTAACTCTCCAAAACGGTCTATAATATCCGATTCAAATTTTAATAATTCCTCTTCCGTCTTAAAGGTATTTAATTGGGTGTAAAAATTTAAACGCTCAGCAATATTATTCACATAATCATCAGGAAACAGCAATTCGAAATCGGTATCGATAGTCATATCTTTTACATACTCCTTGTCTTCTGCTTGATCTTGATATAAATCGGCAAACTCATTTTCTTTTAATTCTTCAATCGCTTCATTAAGTATTTTCTGGTACGTATCGAACCCTATTTCATTAATAAACCCGCTTTGTTCGCCACCCAATAAATCTCCGGCACCACGAATTTCTAAATCTTTCATTGCAATATTAAATCCGCTACCAAGCGCGGTAAATTGTTCTAATGCTTGAATACGTTTACGTGCATCGTCGGTCATTGCAGAATATTCTGGAGTGATAAAATAACAGAAGGCTTTTTTATTACTTCGTCCTACACGACCACGCATTTGGTGCAGATCACTCAGTCCGAAATTATTCGCGTTATTAATAAAAATTGTATTGGCATTAGGTACATCCAATCCGCTTTCAATTATGGTGGTACTAACGAGAACATCAAATTCACCATTTATAAACGAAAGCATTAGGGATTCCAGTTTTTTACCTTCCATTTGGCCGTGACCAATTCCAATTTTTGCATCGGGAACCAAGCGCTGAATCATTCCAGCGACCTCTTTTATGTTTTCTATTCTATTATGAATAAAGAAAATTTGACCACCACGTTGAATCTCATAACTCACGGCATCGCGAATGGTTTCTTCGCTAAAACGTATTACATTACTTTCTATGGGATGCCTATTTGGTGGTGCCGTAGTAATGACTGATAAATCGCGGGCTGCCATTAAACTAAACTGAAGGGTTCTAGGAATTGGCGTTGCCGTTAGCGTTAATACATCGACGTTTTCTTTAAGAGTTTTAAGCTTTTCTTTAACGGCTACCCCAAATTTTTGTTCTTCGTCGACAATAAGTAAGCCTAAATTATTAAATTTTATGTTTTTATTGACGAGCGTATGCGTTCCTATAATTATATCGACGTGTCCTTTTTCTAATTTCTCTAAAGTTTCTTTTTTCTGTTTTGCCGTTCTAAAGCGATTTAAGTAATCTACAGTTACAGGAAATTCCTTAAGTCGTTCTGAAAAGGTTTTATGATGCTGAAAAGCTAAAATAGTAGTTGGGACTAGAACAGCCACTTGCTTGCCGTTATCTACAGCTTTAAAAGCTGCGCGAATGGCAACTTCCGTTTTACCGAAACCTACATCTCCACAAATTAGGCGGTCCATAGGGCGCTCACTTTCCATATCTGCTTTAATATCTGCCGTAGCGGTACTTTGGTCTGGCGTATCTTCGTATAAAAAAGAAGCTTCCAATTCGTGTTGTAAATAACTATCTGGGTTGTATTGATACCCTTTTTCTAACTTCCGTTTAGCGTAAAGTTTAATTAAATTAAAAGCGACATGTTTTACGCGCGCTTTTGTTTTCTCTTTAAGTGTTTTCCAAGCTTTACTACCTAATTTGTAAACCTTTGGTGGCTTACCGTCTTTACCATTAAATTTGGTGATTTTATGTAGCGAGTGAATACTAAGATATAATATATCGCGCTCACCGTACACTAGTTTAATAGCTTCTTGTTTGTTGCCTTCTACATCTATTTTTTTAAGGCCACCAAAACGACCTATACCATGATCGATATGGGTTACATAATCGCCAATGTCTAAATTGGTTAATTCTTTTAAAGTAATTGCCTGCTTTTTTGCGTATCCATTTTTAAGATGAAACTTATGGTAACGTTCAAAAATTTGATGGTCGGTGTAACACACAATTTTACTATCGTGATCTACAAAACCTTGAAATAACGATAGCGTGATGGTTTTATAACTGACCTCTTGTTCCACATCGTTAAAAATATCGTGAAAACGTTTGGCTTGTTGTTCACTAATACAAGCGATATAATTGTTAAACCCATTATTATGATTGCTATTTAAATTATCGATTAATAAATTAAATTGCTTGTTAAAAGCTGGCTGAGGTGTGGTGTTATAAATTATTGTTGTGGATGGATTTAACCATGAATCGGTGCCTATTTCTACTAGGGTAAAATCTAGCAGCTGCTTTTTTAATACCGTAGAATTGCAAAACATTTCTATAGGTTCTGCGTGTTTAATCTCGGAAGTTAAACTTTGAAAAGCGGTTTCGGCTTTGCCAAAAAAGTCGTCGATTCTAGAAAATAATAAATCAATATTTTTAGTGTAAATCACCGTTTTTTGAGCAATATATTTTAAAAAACTAGCTCTTGTTTCTTGTAAAAGCTTGTTTTCTACATTGGGGATTATACCAATTTTTTTTATCTGCTCGTTAGACAATTGTGTTTCGACATCGAAGGTTCTAATACTATCCACTTCATCACCAAAAAACTCAATTCTAAAAGGCTCATCATGCGAAAAAGAAAAGACATCCACAATACCACCGCGAACCGAAAACTCCCCAGGTTCGGTAACAAAATCGACACGTTTAAACTTATATTCAAATAAAATTTCGTTTACAAAGTCGATAGATAAATTATCGCCAAGTGCAATCTTTAAAGTGTTGCGTTCAAGCTCTTTTCTAGTCACTACCTTTTCGAAAAGCGCATCTGGATAGGTAACAATTATCGCCGGTTTTTTTTGCGAATTAATTCGGTTTAAAACCTCTGCGCGTAGCAGAATATTGGCGTTGTCGGTGCCTTCAATCTGGTACGGTCTGCGATAACTTCCTGGATAAAACAAAACATCCTTAGGGTTAATAAGTTGCTCTAAATCATTTAAGTAAAAAGCAGCTTCCTCTTTATCGTTTAAAACAATAAGAAAAGGTTTGTCGGCAGTTTTAAAAGCTTCACTTAGAACGAAGGATAATGAAGAGCCTACAAGCCCTTTTAAGTGCGTCTTACTTTCAGTTTGGGCAATAGCAGTTTGCAGTTTTTGCAGTTGCAAAGACTTTGAATAGACTTGCGAGATTAAAGATTTGCTCACGAATTTTTATTTTGGACAAAGATAGGTTTTACTTGTTAAAAGTTAATTACTCGGTTTTTAATATTCTGTTAAGGTTTGTTTTAACTGAAGGATAAAGCTGAAATAGAAATGAAATTAAAGTGAAAATTTTAATCTAATACGATTATTTTGAATGATTTAAGGTTTTTAATACAAAGCCTAAAACAGTTGTAAGGTTTGTTTTTAGTTGAAAAATGAGGGAGCTAAAAAAAGAAAGTTTTAATTTTAAAAGGGTTTAACTTTGGTTATATTTGCAACATATAAAACAAGAAATATATGTCATTTTCAGATTTATTCGATAGTGGATTTAAAAAGCGTAATGAAGATCATTTTGCTTCAATTGTAAGAGTTGCAATGGATGATGGAGTTATTAGTGCTGAAGAAAAAGCGTTTTTAGACCGATTGGCTCGCAATTTAGATATTAGCGAAGGCGATTATGAGATAATCTTAAAAGATTACCAGTCGCATCCAATTAATCCTCCAACTACATACGACAGGCGTTTAGAGCGTTTATACGATTTAGCGCGTATGGTTTATGTGGATCATATTAAAGGCGATAGCGAAGAGATTTTGTTAAGAAAAATTGCTGTAGGTTTAGGGTTTTCGCACGAAAACGTGGCTTATGTTGTAGACAAGGCATTAACTTTAGTAAGTAATGGTGTTGATGTTGATACGTTTATCGAAGAGGTAAAACAAATGAATAGATAATACTATTTTTAAAGTGATACAAATTAAAAAGCGAGCTCATATTTATATGAGCTCGCTTTTTTTTTGTTATGTTATTTGAGTTAATTCTTGACTAAGAATTAACTATTTCCCTTTTTTACAAAGTCTTCTAAAGTGTTAACCATTGTTTTGCTGCCACAGAAAAAAGGAACACGTTCGTGCAGCTCTGTTGGTTTAATATCTAAAATTCTTGTAACACCATCACTGGCTTTACCATTAGCTTGCTCTGCAATAAAAGCCATAGGATTACATTCGTATAATAAACGTAGCTTTCCGTTCGATGTTTTAGAGCTTTTAGGGTACATATATATCCCTCCTTTTATCATATTTCTATGAAAATCTGAAACTAAAGAACCTATATAACGCGACGTATACGGTCTGTTGTCCTCTTCCATTTGGCAATATTTAATATAGTCTTTTACGCCTTGTGGAAAATGTATATAATTCCCTTCGTTTACCGAGTAGATATTCCCGGTTTCTGGAAACTCCATATTAGGGTGCGATAAATAAAAGGTTCCAATTGCTGGATTTAAGGTAAACCCATTTACACCTGCTCCCGTTGTGTATACTAACATAGTAGAGGTTCCGTAAACTACATAACCTGCTGCTACTTGTTGGTTTCCTTCCTGTAAGAAATCGTCTATAGTAACCGGTGTTCCCACAGGGGTAACACGTCTATAAATAGAGAAAATAGTTCCTACCGATACGTTGACGTCTATATTAGAAGAGCCATCTAAAGGATCGATTAAAACAACATATTTATTCTGATTATTCTCATCTTGACTGTTAATTGAGATAAAATCATCTTCTTCTTCACTTGCAATACCACAAACGATATTTCTGTTTTTAAGCGTTTGTATAAATTTATCATTGGCATACACATCCAATTTTTGTTGGTCTTCACCTTGAATATTTGTATCCCCAGCGGCACCAATAATATCTACCAATCCAGCTTTGTTTACTTCGTGGCTAACTACTTTAGCAGCTAACCTAATGGAGTTAATTAATCGGGACAATTCTCCAGATGTATATTTAAAAGACGATTGGTTTTCAATAATGAATTCGCCTAATGTTTGATTTTTTCGAGACATAAGTATTGTGTAGTGTTGTTTTTGCAAATATCGCATTTTTTAATAAATTAGATGGGTTTCAATGCAGATAAATCTTTTAGACCTCTTAACTTTAAACTATATTTGCCCCCTAAAATAAATAGTATGAGTTACAATATTCGTTTAGCCAAAAAAAGTGATATGACAGCCGTTTTAGATCTAATCAATGAGCTAGCTGTTTACGAAAAAGAACCTGATGCTGTAGAGGTTACAGTTAAAGATTTAGAAAACGATGGTTTTGGAGCACAACCAAAATTTACTTGTTTTGTCGCTGAAACAGAGTCTGATGTTGTTGGCATTGCCCTAGTGTATATGCGATTTTCTACTTGGAAAGGCGATGTATTACATTTAGAGGATTTAATTGTTAGTCAGAAAATGCGCGGCACAGGTTTAGGTACAGCTTTACTAAATGAGGTTGTAAAATATGGACACCAATTGGGCGTTAAACGTATTAGCTGGGAAGTATTAGACTGGAATGAGCCAGCAATTAATTTTTACGAGAAAAAAGGAGCCAATGTTATGCGTGATTGGGATGTAGTTCACCTTAATGAACAAGCAATAAAGGCCTATATTAATACTATTTAATGAGAATTTTTAAATTTGGAGGCGCTTCAATACAGGATGCCAACGGTGTAAAAAATGTTGTACATGTTCTAAATACAGTAGGATATTCACGCACCCTATTGGTGGTTTCTGCAATGGGAAAAATGACCAATGCTATTGAAGCCGTTATCTATCACTATTTTAATAACCCTAGTGGCTTAAAAAGTGAAATTGAAAGTGTGAGAACTTTTCATTTAACGATTGTTGACGCCCTTTTTGAAAATAAAAACCATTCTATTTACACGGCAATAGCGAAACTCTTTGAGGAGTTGACATTATTTTTTAAAACAAATAAATCACCCGATTATAATTTTGTTTACGATCAGGTTATAGGCTATGGCGAATTGCTTTCTACCACTATTGTTGGCGCTTATTTAAAAGAACAGTCTATTCCAAACACGTGGTTAGATGTTAGAACGTGTATTAAAACCGATAGTTTTTATAGACGCGCTAATGTGGACTGGGAGCGTACGCAGGAAAATATTTCGGCAGCTGTCGATACATCTACCTTATATATAACTCAAGGTTTTTTAGCAAGCGATGCCAATAATTTTACAACCACTTTAGGTCGTGAGGGGAGTGATTATACTGCGGCTATTTTTGGGTATTGCCTTAATGCTACCGATGTTACGATATGGAAAGATGTGCCAGGCGTATTAAACGGAGATCCAAGACATTTTAATAATACTACTTTATTAAATACTATTTCGTACACAGAAGCAATAGAGTTGGCCTTTTATGGAGCCTCGGTAATACATCCAAAAACTCTGCAACCTTTACAAAGAAAAGAGATACCTTTGCACGTAAAATCGTTTGTTTATCCCGAAAATCCGGGTACGGTAGTTAATAAATCGGAGGGGATTGAACCAAAAACGCCGTGTTTTATACTAAAAAAGAAACAAATTTTATTGTCACTTTCAACATTAGACTTTTCGTATGTTGTTGAAGAAAATATAAGTGACATCTTTAATTTACTAGCTTTACACAAAATGAAAGTCGATGTTATTCAAAATTCGGCCATAAGCTTTATGGTGTGTTTTGATGATACATATAATAACTTGGATAAGTTATTATTACATTTAAAAGCTAATTTT
>JAGPVI010000336.1 GCA_018067115.1 Bizionia sp.
ACTTTTTTCCGTTAGTTTTATACCCGTTTAAAATGAATGTGTTAGTGAAATCAAATCTGTATCTTCTCCTTATAATTTTCTTTTCTATTTCTTCAAAATCGGTCGCACAGAACCTATATTTAGAAGTTTTAGGCGAGACCGATTCTATTACACAAATTATAAAGAATTATAATGTACCAAAAAAGCACCCAGATGCCTCTGCGATTTCCAAAACGCTAAACACTTTAAAAGAATCTCTATATAAGGACGGCTATATTAATTACGCTATTAGTGCTTCACATAAAAAAAACGACAGTACATTAACATACCACCTCCAATTAAACTCAAAATTCGAATACATAATAATTACATATAATAAGGAGGAGATCGACACTTCGGTTTTAAAACAGATTTCGAAAAGAGTAACTGCTAACGATTTTACACTCCCATTTCACGAAATAGAATCTGCTTTAGCTTTTCTTAATACAAAGGTTTCGCAAAACGGATTTCCATTTGCGCAATTAAAACTTAAAAACATTTCGGCAGTAAACAAAAACACACTCGAGGCCGATTTAAAAATCAGCAATACCGAAAACAAAAGAAAATTGGATGCCGTACTTATTAAAGGGTACGAAAATTTTCCAAAATCTTACCTCAATAGATTTCTTAAAATAAGACCTCAGAAAAATTTCAATATAGAAACCATTAAAAAAAAGCTGAAGGGTTTAAATAATTTAAGATTTGCAAAACAGATTAAAGATCCTGAAATTCTATTCAGTAAAGATTCTACAACCTTATATCTCTATCTAGAAAAAACACCAAGCAATGCTTTTGATGGGTATTTAGGATTTAGCACTAATGAAGAAACGAACGCACTAGAGTTTAACGGTTTTATAAATTTAAACCTGACTAATAATTTTAATTTTGGTGAATCGTTTAGTCTTTATTATAAGAGCACAGAAAATGAACAGCGCAATTTTGACATTAGTTTAAATCTTCCCTATTTATTTAATACACCTATTGGAACCGAGTTAGAACTCAACATTTTGAAAAAAGACTCTTCGTTTACTACTGTTAAGCAAAGTGCCAAAGTATTTTATCAAATAGACACGAAGTCTCGTGTTTTCTTAGGAATTGACAATTACACGTCTAATAATTTATTAAACAATGCCGTTTTTTCTACTGCAGACGATTACACCTCTAATTTCTACACTTCAAAATACACCTTTGAAAACCGCAACACGAACGACCCGTTATTTCCACTAAACACCCTTTTTTCTATGGAGGCAGGCTTAGGAAAAAGAACGAGAGATGACAGCACAGAGAAACAAACAAAAATATCCTTAACAACATTTCATACTATTCAATTAAACCAAAAAAACAGTTTTTTCGTTAAAGTTAGCGGCGCTTTATTGAACACGAATACCCCTTTGGAGAACGAATTATTCCGTTTTGGAGGCATTAACTCTATTCGTGGGTTCGAAGAAGAGAGTTTACTAGCAACAGAATACGTTGTTTTAAATACAGAATACCGCTACCGTTTAAGCAAAGCTATTTATGCTCATAGCATTATAGATTATTCTACTTTAAACAACAAACTCACCAATCAAAAAAACAACTTATATGGCTTTGGTATTGGGTTTGGTATTATAACACGAGCCGGTTTATTAAAATTAAATTATGCTAATGGCAAAGCAGAATCTCAAAAATTCACATTCTCAAACTCCAATATCCATCTCAGTTTATCTTCCTTTTTCTGATTTTGGGCCAAAATAAACGCCGATTTTTAAAAGTTTTTTGAAATTTTAACCAATAAATATTGTTTTATTAACTTTTTATTATGATTTTTGGCCTAGACTAATTCAAATAAAATATAAAATGAAAACAAAGTTTAGTGGAATTTTAACGCTGTTTCTAGCGTTTGTTGTGCAACTCACGTTCGCACAGGAAAAATCAATTTCAGGAACGATTTCCGATGAAAACGGACTACCGTTACCTGGAGTAAATATTGTTGTTAAAGGTACTACCAGTGGTACGCAATCGGATTTCGACGGAAATTACGCGATATCTGCAAGCAACGGCGACGTTATTTCTTACTCTTTTGTAGGTTATAAAGGAGTTGATAAAACTGTAGGTGCTGCTAACACAATTAGCTTTTCAATGGAAGTAGACGTAGAAGCTATCGACGAGGTAGTAATTACGGCTCTTGGTATTAAAAGAAAGAAAGACGAGGTAACAACCGTTTATCAAGAAGTTAGTACTGAAGAACTTGCTAAAGCTAATAACCCTAGTGTTGTAAACAGTTTATCAGGTAAAGTATCTGGTTTAACTATTACACAGACTAGTAATGGTGTATCTGGAGATACTAGAATAGTACTTCGTGGTAACCGTTCTATTTCTGGAAACAACGAAGCATTAGTAGTAATTGATGGCGCTATCTCTAGCACAACTTTCTTAAACGCTTTAGATCCTAATCAAGTAGAGTCTTTAAACGTTATTAAAGGTGCTGCAGGTTCTGCATTATACGGATCGCAAGGTTCTAACGGTGTAATTGTAGTGTCTACAAAAAAATCTACTAAAGGTGGAAAAATGACTATTCAAGTAAATAGTTCTATCGACTTTGAAAGCGTTGCTTACGTTCCAGAAAAGCAGACTCGTTATGGTCAAGGATGGGATTTAGGAAATGGTTTTGAAAACGTTATTTATGAAAACGGTGGTTGGGGTCCAGAATTTGACGGTGAAATGGTTCCTGTTGGATTACCTCAAGCTGATGGTTCATTCGTAATGGCTCCTTACTCAAGTAGAGGAAAGGACAGTATGAAAGAATTTTTTCAAACTGGTATTACTAGACAAAACTCTATCTTAATCTCTGCTGGAGATGAAGAAGGATACTTCACTTTAGGTGCAAGAAATATATTAAATGAATTCATCATCCCTGGTGATCAAAGAAAAAGAAACACGCTTACTTTAAATGCAGGTAAAACTGTAGGTAACTGGAACGCTGGAGGTAGTGTAATTTACACGAATACTTCTGTTGGAAGACATAATGGAGATTTAAACACTCAATTATTACAGTCTGCAACTAACATTCCTGTTGCTGCATTTGAAAACTCTGGTAACGAAGGTAACTGGAATGCATATTTCACGAATCCTTACTGGAACCTTGCTAACCAACGTTCTGAAGCTGAGTCTAACAACTTAAGTTTATCTGGAGATTTAGGATACAAAGTAAACGATAACATCTCTTTCAAATTATTAAGTAATGCTAGAATTAACACTAGCCAAAGTTTAGGATACCAAAACGGTTATACTGAGCCAACAGAGATTATTGATAACACAGGAGCTAACAGATCTTTAATTTCTCAAGTAGATATCCGTAATGACAGAAGTAGTCAATACTATACCGATTTCTTTATGAATTTAGATTATATGTTAACTGAAAAAATATCTTTTGGTGCTAACATTGGTTTAAACAATCAGTATTTCAAAAATGCTTTTGTAAGAGCAGGTGGTAATGGTTTAACTGTAGATGGTATTTACACTATTCCTAACCTTTCTGGAGGACCAAGTTCTGAGTTATTAACAGATGGTTTACCAAGAACAACAGATTACAGAAGTTCTAGTTCTAGAATTGGTGCTTTTGCTAACTTAGATTTCGGTTACGAAGATTACTTATTCTTAACATTAACAGGTCGTAATGACTGGTCTTCTACTTTAAACAAAGCGAACCAATCATTCTTCTACCCTTCTGTGAGTGCTTCTTTTATCCCAACTAAAGCTTTCGATAATTTTGGTGGAGATATTTTAAACTACATGAAAGTAACTGCTGCTTACGTAAAAATTGGTAACGATGGTGGTATTAATCCTTATTCTATTCAACAAACGTATGATACTGCTCCAGGTTTCCCTTACGCAGGTCAAAACTCATTTGTTGTGAACAGAGGAATTACAGATCCTTTCTTACAACCAGAATTTACAACAACTGCAGAAGTTGGTTTATCTCTTGGTTTCTTAAAAAACCGTGTGACTTTAGATGCTAGTTACTCTAGCTTCAACACTACAGATCAAATTGTAAGAGTTAATACTTCTGATGCTTCAGGATTAAGTACTTCTCAAATTAACATTGGAGAAACTGAAGGATATGCTTTAGAATTAGATTTAGGTCTTAAAGTTTTAAAAACTGATAACATCCAGTGGAACGTAAACGTAGGGTACTCTACTACAGATAACGAAGTTATCAAGGTATCTGACCAAGCGAAACAAGTTTCTTTAGGTGGTTTTACAGGATTTGCTGAATCTTTTGCTATAGAAGGACAAGCGTTCCCAGTATTACAAACAAATGCTTACGAAAGAGATCCAGAAGGAAGAATTATTATCAATTCTGCAGGAAATCCAACAGAAGCTGCTGGTTTAAAAGTAGCTGGAAGAACAACTGCTAAGCACGTTGTAAACTTAAATACGAATTTCACATATAAAGATTTCACATTATCTGCTACTATGGATTACAGAACAGGACACGTTTTCTATTCTGACCACAAAGCTGAAATGACTTGGTCTGGACACGCTGTAGAAACTGCTCAAGGTGGACGTGGTGCTTTTATCTGGCCAAACTCTGTTGTAGAAACATCTCCTGGTGTTTACGAAGCTAACACTTCTGTACCTTCTGGAGGAACAACTGCTGGTTCTTACATTAACTTCTTTGGAAACTATAGAGGTATTGGTGAAAACCACATCTTAGATGCAACTGCATTTAAAGTAAGAGAACTATCTTTATCTTATGAGTTAAACAAAAAGTACTTAGCTAACACTATGATTACTGGTTTAAGAATTAGTGCTACTGCTAGAAACCCATTTACAGTATTACCATCTGAAAACAGAGGTTACAGTGATCCAGAATTTGGATTTACATCTGGAAATGCTCAAGGTATCACAACAAATGCTACTTTACCAGCAACAAGAACTTTTGGTTTAGGTCTTAACTTAACATTTTAATAAAAAAAAACAATGAAAAAATATTTTAATAAAGGATTTATACTTCTTGCATTAGGACTATCTACATTAGCTTGCGAAAGCACTTTAGATATTAACGAAACAGAAGTAGGATTCACAACTGAAAACGTAACTCCAGACTTATTACTAGCTGGAGCTATACAAGCACCAAGAGCTAGGTTTGAGGTTACTGCTAGTGAAACTGGAAGTATTTTAATGAACCAATGGGCTGGTGATATTAACAACGTAACTGGTGGGTTTCAAGATGAATTCAGATTGAATTTTACACAAACTTACGGTCCTGGATCTCTTATTTGGAGAGACATGTTTAGAGGAATGGGTACATACCAAGCTATCATTAACTATGAAGGTGAAGAGTACAATAACCATAAAGCGATTTCAAGAATCTTAAAGTCTTACTACTTTCAGTTCTTAACTGATATTTATGGAGATATTCCTTACACTGAAGCTTTACAATTTGGTGAAAACTTTACGCCTGCTTACGACGATGCTAAATCTATTTATAGAGATCTTATCGTACAATTAGATGTGGCTATTGGAACATTAAATAACTATAGTGCTTCTAACCCAGTTGGCGTTGAAGATACTGTTTTTGCAGGTGACGCAAACGGGTGGATTCAAATGGCTAATACTTTAAAACTAAGAATTCTTTTAAGACAATCTGAATTAGCATTAACTGATTCTGAAACTGCATCTTACTTAGCAGCTCAGTTTGCAAATTTAGATAACAACTTCTTAATTACTGATGCTACTCTTAACCCTAGCTACAGTAATACAGATGGTCAATTAAACCCATTCTGGGCAAACTACGGTCAAGATACAGCAGGTAACGATACTTTCGATAATGATTTTATTGTACCATCTGATTACCAAGCTGAATTCTTAAAAGGTTTCCAAACAGAAGATGGTTTATCTACTAACGTATCAGACCCAAGACTTACACGTATGTACGAGCCAGTATCAATAGGTCCTGATGCAGGAAATGTAGTAGGTGTTATTCAAGGAGAAACTAACGTTAATGCTCCACAAGAATTATCAGAATTAGGTCCTGGTTTATTAAGAGGTCCAGATCAAGATAGTTACTTATTTACAGCTGCTGAAAGTTTCTTTTTACAGGCAGAAGCTGCTGAAAGAGGTTTTATTACAGGTAGTGCACAACAATTATTTGAAGCTGGTATTCAAGCGTCTTTCTCTTTATTAGGAGCAGGATCTGCAAATAACTACATTGCATCGTCTTCAACGACTAACAGAATTGGTTATGCAGGATCGGCTAATAAAATTGAAGCTATTATGTTTCAAAAATGGATTGCTCTAACAGGAATTAACGCTATGGAATCTTTTTTCGATTACAATAGAACAGGTTTCCCAGCAACTCCATTATCTGTAATTGCTGAGCAAACAAGATTGCCATACAGATTATTATACCCAGCATCAGAATCTTCTACAAACTCTGGAAATGTGCCTAACCAGGCAGCATCAGCAGCGTTTAACGACAGATTATTCTGGGACGTAAACTAATTAAAAATTGCTAAAACATAGAAAAATGAAAAACATAAAAATATTATTGCTTGTTCTTACATTATCTGCACTAAACTTCTCTTGTTTAGTAGATGATGAAGATGAAGGAGGATTACAAGGAATTGAAAATAGTGCATACCTTATAGGTTTCGCTAAGAAAACAGAAAATGAAAGTTATTTTGTAGATGAAGGCGCTATAGTGAAAAACTACCCAGTAAGTATACTTGGTGGAAATGCTGGAAATCCTACTACTTCAGACGTGGCGGTTACTTTTACAGTAGACCCATCATCGACTGCAGTAGCAGGAAATGAATATAACTTAACTACTAGCTCTTTTGTTATTCCAGCTGGAGCGAACTATGGAACAATTCCTGTGACTATTAACACTGGTGGATTAGATCCTGATGCGCCGACGTTTTTAAAGTTAAATTTAACGTCGTCAACTGGATCTGTTATATCAGATTTAAATGATTCTTTAACAATAAACTTTGTTGGTTGTCAATCAGAAGTTGATACTTTTACTTATGCTGTTACAACTATACGTATAAGTGATGGTGGTTTAATGAACTCACAACTTGAAAACATCACTATGGAATCTGTAAACGTTTTTAGAACTGCAACTGTAGGTCCTTACGGTCCTGGAGCAGCTGGTGGATCAATTGGTGGAACAGAAGGATTCACGTTTAATGATGTATGTGGAGAAATTACTGTTGAAAGTCAAAACTTAGTAAGTCTATATTCAAACCAAGTATTCGGTTCTGGTTCTGTAGATCCAGTAACAGGAGACATTGAGATCACTTATACTATTACATTTGGTTCAGGAGATAGAGTGTTCACTTCTACTTATGTAAAACAATAATTTAATTTTAAAAATATTAAAATGAAAAACATATTAAAAACAAGTTTAAAATCATCTTTACTAGCACTTACGTTAGTATGCTTCTTTAGCTGTATGGACGATGACTTAGATGGAATGGACGTTCAGCCTAAGACCTCTGCTACTACAACTGTAAGCGAACTAACACTTGCTGAAGGTGAGTCTGGTGTTATTCCATTTACAATGGAAAAAGCAATTAACCAAGCTTCTCAGTTTAAAATAGAAGTTGTTTCTGGTACTGCAACAGAATCTGTAGATTTTACTGCTGGTACTTCTGGAACAGATGCTGATACTGGACTTCCTGGTAGAGGTTTCGAAATTACAGTTCCTGCATTCGCAACATCTTTTGACATCCCTGTTAACGCAATGATGGATATTTATGCTGAACCAACAGAAACAGTTGTATTAAAAATTTCTGCTGCTGGTGTACGTACTGTATTAGCTGATGCTACGGTAACACTTACCATTACAAATGTTGCTACCGAGAATTTAGGTGTACTATTGGATTGGGATACAGATGTTACTTACGAGTATTTAAAAGAAGAAACTGAAGAAGACGGTGACGATACAGACATCAATACTTTAGAAATAACTGAACACTTATGTGATATCGCTGATTTTGATGTTCTTCAAGGACTTAGTACTTATATAGTAGGAACAGGAGACTGTCCAGAAATTGAGTATGCTTACGGTGTATTAGCTGATGGCACTTATGACATTTATGTTGATTTATACGAAGTAACTACAGAAGAAGATCCTATTGCTCCTTTTGCTATTCCTTTTAAATTAACATTAGGAAAAACTGGTACTTTTACAGCTACTGTAGAGTATGATGATGTGTTTGCATCAGACAGTCCTACTAGCGCTCCAGGTGGAGCTACTGTAGGTATGGCTGTAGCTGCACAGATCGTTGTATCTGGTGGTTTATATACTATCTATGATAAAGACGGGAATTTAGTAGCTGCAGAATAAGTTATTTAAATTACCACTTAATTAATATTAAAAGAGGCTGATGAAAATCAGTCTCTTTTTTTTTATGCTTTTTTAAAAACAACAACTTAAACAAGTATAGAGGTACACATTATAATAAAACAAAAAATAAGATTTTTAAACCACCACTTTTCGAGGTGGTTTTTTTATATCT
>JAGPVI010000357.1 GCA_018067115.1 Bizionia sp.
CCATTCACTAAAAGTGAGCTTGCGAACAAACCATTCACTATTCACTTCTCAAGAAACCACTCACTAAAAGTGAGCTTGCGAACAAACCATTCACTATTCACTTCTCAAGAAACCATTCACTAAAAGTGAGCTTGCGAACAAACCATTCACTATTCACTTCTCAAGAAACCACTCACCAAAAGTGAGCTTGCGAACAAACCATTCACTATTCACTTCTCAAGAATTACTACTTAAAAAAACCCTTTACTCTCTCAAACAAAGAAGACTTCACTGTATGGTTTTCATGATAACCATTACCATAAGCACCATAGCCATATGTACCATAACCGTAACCAAAACCATAACCATATTTACCCTTTTGGTCGTAATAATTATATAAAAAACTGATGTTAGACAACTCTCGCTTTTTATACTTATCGTTAATAAAATTAAGCATCCCTTTTTTCGTATAATCCTGTCTCACGACATACATAGAAGCATCAACATACTCCAATAACTCTAGAGCATCGGCCACTAACGCTACTGGCGGAGTATCTAAAATAACATAATCGTAACGGTTTTTAAGTTCGCTAATAAAATTATCCATCGCATCCCCAATCAGTAATTCTGAAGGATTTGGCGGTATAGGGCCAGATGTAATAACATCTAAATTTTCAACTTCCGAATCAACAATAATATCGTCCAATGTGTTCTGCCCTATCAGGTAGTTTACAACTCCCAAATCGTTATTTAAATTAAAATCCCCAAATATTTTAGGCTTTCGTAGGTCTAAACCCACAAGCACGGTTTTCTTTCCACTTAAAGCAAAAACAGTGGCCAAGTTAATAGAGCAAAATGTTTTCCCTTCCCCACTAACAGAAGAGGTCACTAGTATTGTTTTCGTACCATCCTTACCTTTATCCTTATACATATACTGCAAACTCGATCGAATAGAGCGAAAGGATTCTGCAATGGTTGACTTTGGTTTTAGGTGAACCGCTAAGTTATTATCCAACTGGCTTTTTCCTATAACCCCCAATAACGGAATACGAGAGATTTGCTCTAAGTTTTGCGGACTGTGTAATTTAGTATCGAAAAAAGTAATTAAAAAGGCCAGTAATAGTGGCGGAAGAAAGCCGCCTATAACAGCAAAAACATAACGAGAACTCAGTTTTAAATCTATAGGTTGTGCGCCGGTGTCTTTTGCAGGGTCGATCACTAAAATATCCGACACGCTTGCCGATTTAATAATATCGGCCTCTCCGCGTTTCGCTAGAAACACATTGTAGGTCTGTTCGCTTAGCGCATATTGTCGCTCGATATTTAGCATATTTTGCTGGTCTTGCGGTAGTTTTCTTATTTTAGAATTCGTCGCCGCTATTTTAGAATTTATAAAAGCCATCTCACGACGCAACCCATTGGTGGCCGAGCTAATATTCTCTAGCAACACCGCTTTTAGACCTTCCATTTGGCGGTTTATATCACCAAAAATAGCAGCATCACTACGCACAGTACTTTCGTACTTAGACTTCTGCACAGAAAGCGCATTTAATTTAGAGACGTTACCTAATATGTTTGCATCGTCCACCCCGGCAATAGAGGGTGCTGGTAGATCGGTAAAACTATTACTGGTCTCTAAATAGATTTTAAGATTAGAGTAATACGCCAGCTGCCTATTGGTATTATCCTTATCAATTTCATATTTAGATAGCTTTTCATTAATTTGAAGACTCTCTTCATCCAAATTAAAAATCTTATTATTCTGACGGTAGCTATTTAAAGAATCGGCATTTAATGCTAGTTGAGATTTTACACGGTCCAATTGCTCATCAATAAACTTAATGGTATTGGTAACAAATTGGTTTTTACGATTCAGTTGGTCTTCACTTAAAACACGTACCGTTTCATTTAAATAATCTTCTATTTTACCGGTGTTAACATCGGTCATTTCAAGATTTAAAATCGACGAATTATCAGGATTGTTTACCCACAACTTACTTTTATATTTGGCTACTACGGCATCATAGTTTTGAAACTGAATAAAATAGTCGGTCCCAGCTATCATTTTACGATCTTTTTTAAAATGGACAGTTCCATTTAAAAATGGCAATACTATAGGGTCTCCAAATTCAAAACGCTGTTTAAAAGGGCCCACAGAAACATCGACCGTGCTTTTTTCTTTACTGCTATAGTTTTGAGTACTCACTACAGACTTCTCGAAATCTAATCCGATTTCAAAAGTGGTATCATCTAAAACCAAAATGCGAACCGGCACGTCTAAAACTTGAGACGTATTTGGTAGTAAAGTAAAGGTGAATGGTGCCGCTTTATAAATATCATCTTTTCTAAATCGCGCCTGTTTTAAATAGGTAATATAAAACTGAAGATTATTGACCACCTTCTCATGATGAGACCGCGACTGAAGTGTAGTAATTATCGTTTTAACCTTACCAGAAACACCTCCCCAGTTAAAAGTTAAACTCGTATTCGAGGTAAATAACGGATTTTTATCGTCCTCCACAGATATTTGTGTTCCTAACTTATAAGATTGCTGCGTTCTTATATTTTGCTGGTACACGATAAACAAACCGATACCTATACACAAAATAAAAAGCTTCCAATAGCTTAAGGTTTTATATAAAAACGCTTTAATATCGAAAGTTGAGGGTGAAGATTCTGTAAACTCAAATTCATCATTCATAAACTAAGGTTTATAGATTTCGTGCTAAAAAATAGGTCGAGACTACAACCGCAAATAAAGAGGCAATAGTAGTTAAGGTCTGCGTCGCCGTTTCGCCTGCACCTATAGCTTTACGCTTTAACGGTTTTACCAAAATAATATCGTTGGGCTGTATATAATAATAAGGCGATTGTAGCGCCGTAATATCTGTTAAATCAATATGATGTATTTTCTGCCCTTGTGGGTACTGTCTTATCACTAAAACATCGGTACGGTCTCCGGTATTTTTAATATCGCCAGCATTTGCTAAAGCTTCAATAATATTGACGCGATCTTGAAATAAAGTTAATACTCCCGAACCGCCAACTTCGCCAGTAACGGTGTAACGCAAGCCTGCTAACTTTACGGTAACAAATACTTGAGACACATCTTGAAGGTATTTTTCGTGAAGTTGTTCTTTTACTTTTTCGGTAACTTCATCGGTGGTAAACCCCAATACATTAATTTCCCCTAGAATAGGAAACTCTATATTTCCATGTAAATCTACGGTGTATCCATTAAAATATAAAGACTCCTGCCCTACCGCTCCCGTGGCACTCTCTACCGGCTTAAAAACCTCTACCAGTTTTTTTAATTCTGAGTCTATCGCTTTAATATTTACACTTAGTATATCGTTTATTTGAAGGCGATACGGTTTAGTCAATTCTTTTACAACTAGAGCTTCGTCTACAACAGTACCTTTATCTTGCAAGTAAACAACATCTTTATTGGTAATGCACGAAGAGCTAATAAGACTTAGCAGTACTGTGAAACATACGATAATTCGTTTCATTTGTTGACATATGGTTTAGTCACAAATATAGGTTTTCAGCACGAATAACAAAACTTCTATCGGATTTTTTGGTTTTTTAGCCGTTATTTGCATAAAAACAATATATTGAATTATTTAACGGTAGAAAATATAGCAAAGTCTTACGGTGAACTCACCTTATTCGAAGACCTTTCTTTTAGTGTCCATAAGGATCAAAAAATAGCTTTCGTTGCCAAAAACGGAACAGGGAAAACCTCTATTTTAAATATTTTAGCGTCTCTAGATACGCCCGATGCGGGTCAAGTTATTTTTAGAAAAAACATTAAAGTGTCTTTCTTATCTCAAGAACCACATTTGGATGAAAATTTAACGGTAGAAGACACTATTTTTAATTCTGACAACCCCATTTTGGATGTCATAAAAAACTACGAAAAAGCATTACTTAACCCCGAAGACGAAGAGCTTTACCAACGCGCCTTCGAGCAAATGGATATTAATAATGCATGGGATTTCGAAACCCAATACAAGCAAATTCTTTTTAAACTGAAGCTGGAAAAGCTCGATCAAAAAGTAAGCGAGCTCTCTGGAGGACAGAAAAAAAGACTATCTCTAGCCAATGCTTTAATTAATAAACCCGATTTATTAATTCTAGATGAGCCTACCAACCACTTAGAT
>JAGPVI010000002.1 GCA_018067115.1 Bizionia sp.
AAACCTTAGAATTGACACTTAAAAATCCCGAAAAAATCGAAGTATCGTCGGTAACTTATACTTTAGATGGTAAACCAATTGACGAAAAAACGGTAATTACCGACTTTAAATTAGGGGAACATAACCTAGAGGCGACTGTTACTCATAATGGCGATACAGAAACGGTTTCACAAAAACTGTCTATTTTAAATGACATTGCTCCAAAAGTACTGACTTACGAAATTGTAAATTCGTATCCACACGATATTACCTCGTACACCCAGGGTCTAGAATTTTATAACGGAACCCTATATGAGAGCACTGGCCAATACGGAGAATCGAAACTTAGAACTTTAGATTATAAAACAGGAACAGTGAAAAAAAATGTACCGTTGTCTAAAGAGTATTTTGGTGAAGGGCTAACCGTTTTAAATGATAATGTATACTTATTAACCTGGATGGAAGGCACAGGTTTTGTTTACGATGCCGAAACTTTAGAGCGTAAAAGCAGCTTTAAATATGGCGAAAGCAAAGAAGGTTGGGGACTTTGCAACGACAAGACAACCCTTTATAAAAGTGATGGCACATCGCACATTTGGCTTTTAAACCCTGAGACGTTAGTGGAAGAAGATAATATCCAGGTGTTTACTAATAAAGGGAAAATTGGACGCTTAAATGAATTAGAATGGATTAACGGAAAAATATATGCCAACATCTATCAAAAAGATGGTGTTGTTATTATTAATCCTAAAAATGGAGCAACAGAAGCCGTAATCGATTTTTCACCATTGAAAAAATTAGTAACACAACATCAAGGTCTCGATGTTTTAAATGGTATTGCTTACAACCCTGAAACCCAAACTATTTTTGTTACAGGTAAGCGTTGGGACAAATTATTTGAAGTTAAAATAATTGAAAAATAAAGCTTATCGCATAAAGATTAAAGGGATCTGGTAAAACCGAATCCCTACTATCGCTTCCCCTTTAAAAGTGATAAAAACAGTACTATTCCGTAGCGCTAAATAATTAAAAAAGCAGGAATAAACAGTACCTTGGCCAACAAATTGTGAGTTTATGAAAACCTTAGAATACGATATCACGGTTACAACTAATCATTTAGACGATCTCAATCATGTAAACAATGTTGTTTACGTGCAATGGGTAAATGATATTGCTAAAGTACACTGGGAAAAAGTTGCTCCACAAGTCATTAAAAACGATTATTTCTGGGTGCTAATGTCGCATACCATCGAGTATAAAAAAGCTGCTGTTTTAAACAATACAATCACCGTTAAAACATACATTATCGACTCGAGTTCCATTACTTCATTGCGTGCAGTAGAAATGTACAATTCGGAAACTCAAGAACTCGTTGCTAAATCTGAAACCAAATGGTGTTTTATGAATGCACATACACAGCGACCAACGCGTATTACTCCAGAGGTCGAAGAATTATTTAATTAAAAACGCTGTGCTATACTAATTTAGTATTTCAAAAGTTATATTTTAGTCGTTTAAAGTCAACGCTATTCTATTTTTACATCTATGAAAAACACCCTATATTTTATTGCTTGTTTTGGATTTCTTTTACTGTGGAGTTCATGTCGAAAAGATTTTGAATTCGAACCCAGTACTGGACAGTTAGAGTTTTCTAAAGATACCGTATATCTTGATACCATTTTTGCAAACATTGGCTCTAGCACTTACAATCTAAAAGTATACAATCGCAGCAATAAGGATATTACAATTCCATCGGTAAGCTTAAACCGCGGAGAATCTTCTGGCTACCGTTTAAATGTGGATGGTGCAGCAGGAAAAGCATTTTACAATGTTGAAATCTTAGCAAAAGACAGCCTTTTTATATTTGTAGAAACGACTTACAATACTACGACAAACCCATTAGCAAATACCGAATTTCTATACACCGATAAAATTGAATTCGATTCTGGAATCAATCAACAAAGTGTGGATTTAGTTACATTAATTAAAGATGCTGTGTTTATCTATCCAAATCGTGATGGCGCTACAGGAATAGTTGAAACATTAACACTTAATATAAACGGAGAATCTCTAGAAACTAATATACAAGGTCGCGAACTATTAACCGACGAATTAACGTTTACAAACGAAAAACCGTACGTTATTTATGGCTACGCTGCTGTACCTAATGGAGAAACCTTAACCGTAAACCCTGGAGCACGCGTGCATTTTCACGCTAACTCTGGTTTATTAGTATCCGAAAACGCTACTTTACAAGTGAATGGCGATTTAAGTACCGACCCTACTCTATTAGAAAATGAAGTTATTTTTGAAGGCGATCGTTTAGAGCAAGGATTTACAGACATCCCAGGGCAATGGGGCGCGATTTGGTTGTTTGAAAACAGTGTTAATAACACTATTAATTATGCTACTATTAAAAACGCCGGCGTTGGTCTTATCGTAGATGGCAACCCCAATGCGGCAAACGATAAGTTAATACTTACCAATACTAAGATTTACAATTCGAGTAATTATGGTGTATTGGCTAGAAACACGTCTATTACCGGAGAGAATCTGGTGATTAATAACTCTGGTCAAGTATCGTTAGCATTAACGCAAGGCGGAAAATATAATTTTACACATTCTACCATTGCTAATTACTGGACCAATAGTTTTAGACAATTCCCTGCTCTTTTAATTAATAATTTTGTGGTCGATGCATCGAACACAGCTTTACTTTATAATCTAGCAGAGGCTAATTTTAATAATTGTATTGTTTATGGAAACGATAACCCTGAGTTTTTAGTAGATGAAGTTTTTGATGCTTCTGTAGCGTTCAACTTCAAATTCACCAATTCATTGTTGCGTTTTGAAAATGCTAATAATAGTTATACAGGCTCTAATTACGATTTTAACGACACGACCCATTATGAGGGAAATCTATTTAATCAAAGCCCAAAATTTAAGGACGTTACCGAGAATGATTTTAATATCAGCAGCGAATCTCCGGCTAAAGGATTAGGCAACTCCTTTTTTGCAAATCAAGTGCCTTTAGATCTATCA
>JAGPVI010000007.1 GCA_018067115.1 Bizionia sp.
AGAGTTTTATTCCGCTATCTAAGGAAATCGAACTTATTGAACTCTATACAAAATTAGAACATTTTAGGTTTAAGGATAAATTTGAATATACAATAGTGGTTGATGAAAATATTACCGTTTCTGACTATAATATTCCGCCTATGTTACTTCAGCCTTATATTGAAAATGCTGTTTGGCACGGATTGCGATATAAAAAAGAAAAGGGCGAATTGCGAATTGCTATTCAGAAAAAAACGGTAAATACTATTGCAATTAGTATTAGTGATAATGGAATTGGGCGCGATAAGTCTAAAGCCTTAAAAACTGAAAATCAAAAGAAACAAAACTCCAAAGGAATGGGGAATATTAAAAAACGAGTCTCAATTTTAAACGCGATGTACAAAGACAAATTGGATGTTTCTATAACCGATCTTAATACGGAAGGTGAAGATATGGGGACCCGAGTAATCGTGACTTTAACGAAGGATTAATTTTTAAATAGTGTATATTTTATACATACAACTACCAAACAAGACCAATGAAATTACAAGCAATTATTGTTGAAGACGAAGAAACAAGTAGAGAGATTCTAAAAAAATACCTCGATAAATACTGTCCCAATGTAGAAGTAGTTGGTGAAGCATCAAATATTAATGACGCGTTAGAAATTATAAGACATACCACTTTAGACTTGGTGTTTTTAGATGTTGAAATGCCATACGGAAATGCTTTCGATTTATTAGATAAAGTAGGAGACAGAAGCTTTGAAACGATATTTGTAACGGCCTATAACCAGTATGCAATTGAAGCTTTAAACGCCCACGCTTCGTATTATTTAATGAAACCAATCTCTATCGACGATTTAATAAAAGCGGTAGATTATGTTTGGGATATTAAGCAGAAAGAGGAAGCGCTTCAAAACCAAGTGTTAATTCCTAAAAGCATTAAAAATATTGATGGAAAAATAACGATTCCACAACAAGACGGTTTTGAAGTATTAAGCAACTCAGATATTTTATATTGTAAAGCCGATGATAATTATACCGAAATCTATTTAAAAAATAATAAACGTAAAGTGGTTAGTAAAACCCTAAAGTATTTTGAAGAAGCACTAAGTGGTCTAGGGTTTGCTCGTGTACACAAGAGTTATTTAGTAAATGTAAATCACGTGGTAAAATACGTAAAAGGTAAGGGTGGAAGCGTTATACTAAGCAACGGTTGTGAAGTGATGGTTTCCGCATCAAAAAAAGCAGAACTACTTTCTTATTTTAAATAAAATTAATCAAATAACATAAATATATGCCAATTATAAAACCAGTAAATGGAAAATCACCTCGAATTCAAGACGATTGCTACATCGCCGAAAATGCCACTATAGTTGGCGACGTTACTATAGGGAAGCAGTGTAGTATTTGGTTTAATGCCGTTTTACGAGGCGATGTTAATTTTATAACTTTAGGAGATAAAGTTAATATTCAAGATGGTGCCATTGTGCACTGTACCTACCAGAAGTATCCTACAATTATAGGTAATAATGTTTCTGTGGGGCATAATGCTATTGTTCACGGTTGTACTATTCATGATAATGTATTAATTGGTATGGGGAGTATAGTAATGGATAACTGTGTTATTGAAAGTAATAGTATTGTTGCGGCAGGTGCTGTAATTACACAAAATACTGTAGTAGAATCGGGGAGTATTTACGCAGGGGTTCCAGCCAAAAAAGTGAAAGATATTAGTGAAGAACTTATTCACGGTGAAATTAATAGAATTGCTGACAACTATATTAAATACTCGAGTTGGTTTAAATAAGATTTTAAAAATCTAGATAGTCTACTTTGCGATGTTCTCCTAGCAGTGAGGCCATAGTTTGTGTGTTTTTAGTATTGATATAGAAGATGTTTTTACTCGAGATAATTTGGGTGTTAATAAGGTTATTACTTTCTAAGGTTGCCTTAGTATGTTTTGCTACCGCCATACCAGAATCTATAATGTTAACATTTTTAGGCAATAACTTTATGAGTTGTGGAATTAAATAGGGGTAATGCGTACACCCTAAAACCAAGTAATCGATATTCGATTCTACCATTGGCTGCGTGTATTGTTTTAAAAGAGCCGTCATCTCATCCGACTCTATATTGCCGCTTTCTATTAGTTGTACTAAGCCTTCTCCTATGCGTTCTATAATTGTTATACCACTAGCGTATAAATCGGTTGTTTGATGAAATAAAGCGCTAGAAAGCGTTCCTTTTGTGGCTAAGATACCAACAGCTTTGGTTTGCGTTTTTAGAGCGGCCGGTTTAATTGCAGGTTCAATACCAATTATAGGAATCTTAAACTGTGCTCTTAAAGCAGCTATGGCATTGGTGGTTGCTGTATTACAGGCAACTACAATAATTTTACAGCCTTTATCAACTAGAAATTGTGTATTTTTTATACTGAGGTCAATAATCTTTTTTTCAGACTGTGTACCGTACGGGGCGTTTTTACTATCGGCGAGATACAAGGTGTTCTCAAAAGGTAACAGGGCATGGATTTCTTTCCAAATGGAAGTGCCTCCAACACCCGAATCGAATATGCCAATAGGTTGTGTATTCATTATAGAAGTATTAAGCTATAAAAATACAAAAGCCGTCTTAAAAAGACGGCTTTTGTTATTTAATATATTTAGGTTGGGTTTAGAAACCTAATTCTTTTTTTACATCTGTAAGTAAGTTTTTACCCTCTGCCATAATTACGCCTCCACCTTGAGTAGAATCTAATACGTAATCGAAACCTTGAGCTTTAGCTACTTTTAAGATTGCTGCTTTAGCTTTTTCAGTAATAGGCTTTAAGAAATCTATTTCTTTTTGTTGTAAATCTCTTTGAGCAGTACTAGCATATTGTTGGATATCATTCTCCATTTTTTGTACTTCTACAACTCTTTTTTCGTTTTCTTCTTGAGTTTTTGTAGCTGCTTCAGCGTTGTACTTTTCCATTTTGGCTTTGTACTCGTTTTGCATTGCCTTAATATCAGAATCGTAAGTTTTACCTAACTTTTCCATTTCAGATTGTGCCGATTTCATCTCTGGCATCGCTTTAATTAATTCTGAAGTATTAATATGTGCTACTTTAGATTGAGCATTTGTAAAGCTAGTTGCTCCGATAAATAATGCTGCTGCAATTAAAAGGGTTTTAAATTGTTTCATTTTAAAATAGTATTTGCGTGTTAAATTGTTAATTAATTAATGTTTAGTTATCGTCTGGTTTATTGTTTTCATCTTGAGCTTTCTCGCGGTCTTCTGCGGCTTGGCGTTTTTTTTCTTCAAGTTCTTTTTTTCTAGCTTCTCTATCT
>JAGPVI010000013.1 GCA_018067115.1 Bizionia sp.
CGAAAAGACTATCAAATTGAATATTGTATTTTTCGTTGGTTTCTGAGTGGTACGTCACTTCATAGAATGTACCAAAAACCTCTCCACTTATTTTGGTGTTAACGGGTTCTTTTGTACACGATGATACAATTAATAACAGGGCAAAAAGTACTATT
Organism: Bizionia sp.; assembly: GCA_018067115.1. Taxonomy (GTDB): domain Bacteria; phylum Bacteroidota; class Bacteroidia; order Flavobacteriales; family Flavobacteriaceae; genus Bizionia. Next base: position 156 of record JAGPVI010000013.1, read on the forward strand.
GAATGTTTCATTTTTTAAATTTAATTAAGGTATGGCTAGACGCTTGTGTGATTAATTTAAATGAGTTTCTATAAACTGAATACCGTTGTATTCAATTAAATAATCTTCATCTAAATAAACTGGCAGTTCCTCTCCTTTAGGATTCCCTAAACCAACACCGGCGTACAACACCTTAGCATCCTTTTCGCGTGCGTGATTTTTAAAAGACTCCATCCATATTACATCGTAATTATTAGGGTTCTCGGGAAGGATAACGGCTTTTACAATAACAAAGAAATATTGATTATTAGCATCGATGCAAACAAATTGCGGATGTCTTTTCAACTTGCTATTTATAGCTATAAACTCGAAGCCCCGTCTCTCTAAATCCTTTCCTACGTGGTTCATTGCTAGGTTATGCAATTCTTGTTTTGTAAGCGCTTTACTCATTTATAAAAAGACTTTGAAATATAATATATTGAATAGCAAAAATACAAAAATCTAAATCATTTGTATAAAAAAACCCAACACGATCGTGTTGGGTTTTTGTTTATAGTATTAGGGATAGATTATCCTCCAAAATCATCAAATCTGATATTTTCATCTGCGATTCCGAAATCTTCACCCATTTTCTGAACAGCTTTGTTCATTAATGGTGGACCACAGAAGTAAAGTTCGATATCTTCTGGTGTTTCATGATGATTTAAGTAGTTGTCAATTACACAGTTGTGAATAAATCCTACGAAACCATCTCCAGGAGCATCGATATTTTCTTTTACTTTCCAGTTATCTTCTTCTGCAGGCTCAGAAAGTGCCAAGTAGAATTTAAAGTTTGGAAAGTCTCTTTCTAATTCTCTAAAGTGTTCGATGTAGAATAATTCTCTCTTAGAACGTCCTCCATACCAATACGTTACTTTACGACCTGTTTTTAAGGTTTTGAATAAGTGGTACAAGTGAGAACGCATTGGTGCCATACCTGCTCCACCACCTACATAAAGCATTTCTGCTTCACTTTCGTTGATAAAGAATTCACCATAAGGTCCTGAAATAGTTACTTTATCACCTTTTTTCTGGTTAAAGATATACGATGATGCTATACCAGGGTTTATATCTGCCCAACCTCCTTTTGCTCTATCGAACGGTGGTGTTGCTATACGTACGTTTAGCATTACTTCGCGTCCTTCGGCAGGGTACGAAGCCATTGAGTAAGCACGTTCTACGGTCTCAGTGTTTTTCATCACTAAAGGCCATAATTTAAACTTATCCCATTCTGCTTGAAATTTATCTGGAGTTTCGTGTTCTTCAGGGTGTGCCGTAATATCCATTTCTGAAAAGTTTACTTCACAAGGTGGAATTTCAATTTGAATATACCCTCCTGCTTTATACCCCATATCTTCTGGGATCTCCACTACGAATTCTTTAATAAAAGAAGCAACATTATAGTTACGCACTACGGTAGCTTCCCATTTTTTAATTCCGAAAACTTCTTCTGGAATAGTGATTTCCATATCTTGTTTCACTTTTACCTGACAAGATAAACGTGCACCATCTTTTAATTCTTTTCTAGAAAAGTGCGGGGTTTCCGTTGGTAATGCTTCACCACCACCAGACATTACGTGACACTCACATTGAATACACGTTCCACCACCACCACAAGCTGAAGGTAAAAATATTTTCTGAGCACTTAAAGTAGATAGTAATGTATCTCCCGAAGCGACTTCTATTTCTTTTTCACCATTAATCTTAATCGTTACTGGACCAGAAGGTGATAGTTTTTGTTTTACGAATAACAATAAACTAACTAATATTAGCGTGATAATTAAAAACGCTGCTACGGTAGCTATTATTGTTCCTGTTGTTCCTGCTGCTAAAATCATACCTATTCTATTATCTTAGTGTTATTAGCTAATTCTACTGTTTCTTTAGTATCTATTTGTTCTACTTGAGATGTAGGTTCTGGCTCTGTAGAAGGCTCTCCTTCTTCGTCACCTCCTGTTAACATTCCACCAAAACTTAAGAAACCAATACCCATTAATCCGGTAATGATAAAAGTAATACCCAACCCTCTTAACGGTGCAGGCACATTACTATATCTAATTTTCTCACGGATAGCAGCAATAGCAAGAATTGCTAAAAACCAACCTATTCCAGAAGACACTCCGTAATTAAGTGCTAATCCTAAAGTTTCTATTTCACGAGCTTGCATGAATAAAGACCCTCCTAAGATGGCACAGTTTACTGCAATACGTGGTAAGAAAATACCTAGTGAGTTATATAAAGATGGAGAGAACTTCTCTACTACTATCTCTACTAATTGTACCATTGTTGCAATGGTTGCAATAAACATAATGAAAGATAGGAAGCTTAAATCGAAATCTGCATACTCTGCACCTAACCATTTTAAAGCGCCTGGCTGTAATAAATATTGATCTAATAACCAGTTTAATGGTACTGTAATCGCCAATACGAATATTACGGCAGCTCCTAAACCAACTGCTGTTGCTACTTTTTTAGATACTGCTAAGTATGAGCACATACCCAAGAATACCGCAAACACCATATTGTCAATAAAAATTGACTTAAAGAATAATTCTATGTGTTCTATCATTGTCTTTTATTTTTTAGTTTTTATTGTTGCTATTGCTAACGCGAACTCAAACTGTGTTTTGATTAGTCTTCGATTAATGCTTTGTTTCTACTACGTTGTACCCAAATAATAAGGCCTACAATTATTAAGGCCATTGGAGGCATTAACATAAACCCATTATTTTCGTAACCAATAGAATACACTCCCGTTTTTTCGATAGCATCTCCTAATACAGGAATACCAAATAAGGTTCCCGAACCTAAAAGCTCTCTAAAGAATCCTACAATAATAAGAATAACAGCATAACCTAATGCGTTACCAATACCATCTAAGAATGATTTCCAAGGCCCGTTTCCTAAAGCAAAAGCTTCAAAACGTCCCATAATGATACAGTTTGTAATAATTAAACCAATAAATACAGAAAGTGTTTTACTTAACTCGTAAGCAAATGCTTTTAATACTTGATCGACAATAATTACTAATGTTGCTACAACGATAAGTTGAACAATAATTCTAATTTTTGAAGGAATAATGTTACGCATTAAAGAGATAACAACGTTTCCTATCCCTAATACGAACAACACTGCAATTCCCATTACAAGCGACGCTTTTAGCTCGGCAGTAATTGCTAATGCCGAACAGATACCTAATACTTGAATAGTAATTGGGTTATTATCTGCTAACGGATCGGTGATTAACTTACCGTCTTTTTTTGAAAGTAGTCCCATATTAGTTAGATTGTGTTTTTAAGTTCTCGAAAAATGGTAAATACAATTTTAGATCATTCTTAATCATACCTGCAATACCATCTCCTGTAATTGTTGCTCCCGCTAAGGCATCAACTTTAAAATCTTCTTTTCTTTCGTTTAGTGGATCGTTATTTCCTTTTGCTACTGTAATCCCTTTAAAGACTCCCGTATCGCTAAGTAAATGTTCTCCAGTAAAATCATCCATAAAATAACGCTGCTTAATATTTGCACCTAAACCAGGTGTCTCTCCAGCGTGATCAAAAAATACGCCTTGAATAACCATATCCTTATCTAAAGCAACATATCCCCAGATAGCATCCCATAAACCTTTACCTCTTATTGGGGCAACGTAAACAGTTTCGCCATCTTTCTCACCAACAAATAATGGTAAGAATCTAGACTTTCCTTCTTTTGCTCTAGTCTGTTGTTTTTTAACATCTATTAAATACGGCTCTTGATTATTATTCGCGTCCATATACTCTTGACGAGACATTACTTTTAAGATTTTTCCGTCTTTAGATTCTAGAACTAATTGTTCAGATATTTTAGAAGCGAATAAATCACCTACTTTATCTGTTCCTACAAAAACGATATCGTTATCACCATTCTCATTTATGCCAATCGCATAAAGAATGTTTTGCTGTTTTTCCATACGTTCGTTCTCCTGAATTGTTGGTTTTAAAGACGACGCTGTAAAGGCTAACAAAGAACCTACAACTACTACCATTGCAATTGCAAAGAGTATTGTGTATGAATTTTTATCTGTATTAACTGCCATAATTATGCTGTTTTTAATTTTAAACGTTTCATTCTACGCTTAACGTTACCTTGAACCACATAGTGATCGATTGTTGGCGCAAACACGTTCATTAATAAAATCGCTAACATTACTCCTTCTGGGTATGCTGGGTTGAATACACGAATCATAATAGATAAAAATCCTATTAAGAAACCGTAGATCCATTTTCCTTTGTTGGTTTGTGAAGCGGTAACAGGGTCGGTTGCCATATAAACGGTACCGAAAGCAAATCCTCCAATTAATAAATGCATCCAGAAATCGGTGCTCATTAATCCGTAAAATTTACTAGACTCTGTAATCCATCCTGCGTTAACAACACCGTTAAAGATTAACCCCATTATGATAGCTCCTAATACAGAAGACAACATAATTCTCCAGCTTCCAATTTTCGAAAAGATTAAGAATAACCCTCCTAAAAGAATTAAAACTGTCGATGTCTCACCAACAGAACCTGGAATAAATCCGAAGAACATATCCATCCAATCATAACTAACAACGTTATTTTGAGCTAGACTTCCTAAAATTGTTTCTCCTGAAATAGCGTCTGGCTGACCTTCCATTGCTTTTGCTCCGTGAACCCATACTTTATCTCCAGACATCCATGTAGGATACGCGAAGAATAAAAAGGCACGGATAGTAAGTGCAGGGTTAAGAATATTCATTCCTGTACCTCCAAACACTTCTTTTCCAATTACAACACCAAAAATTACGGCTACTGAAAGCATCCATAATGGTGTATCGATAGGCACAATAAGTGGCACTAACATACCTGTTACAAGGTATCCTTCTTCTACTTCATGTCCTTTAATTACTGCGAAAACAAATTCTACAGCTAAACCTACTACGTACGACACTATTACTAATGGTAGCACTGTCCATGCTCCCATTATAAAGTTATCCCAAGTAATAAAGTTGCCCCATAAAGAGACTTCTGTAACGATACCTTTAACGGCATCGATTGCTGCGTAATGTTGGTATCCAGAATTAAAGATTCCAAAAATTAAACAAGGAACCAATGCCATAATAACAGTGTTCATTGTTCTTTTTAAATCGTCGGCTACCTTAATATGAGTACCATTATGTGTGGTCTCATTCGGTAAGTATAGAAAAGTATGTATTGCGTTAAACGCCGGCGCCATCTTGGTACCCTTATACTTTTCTTTTAAATTATGTAAATTACTTTTTAAACCCATCTTGTGTATTTTTCATTTTGCTTGGTGCACTGAATAAATTATCCAATTTCTTTAAGCATTAAGTCTAAACCTTTTCTAATAATCTCTTGATGTGGTTGCTTAGACACACATACGAATTCTGTTAAAGCGAAATCTTCTGGTGCTACTTCGTACATTCCTAAAGCTTCCATTTCATCTAAATCTTGATACATACACGCTTTTAGAATTTGCATAGGGTAAATATCTAAAGGAAAAACCTCTTCGAACGTTCCCGTTGTAACAAAATTTCTATGCTCTCCGTTTGTATTGGTATTTAAGTCGTATTTTTTATTTGGTGTTAACCAAGAAAAAGTTAACGCTCTAGATGTCGATACTTTATTAAATACTGGTTTATTCCAACCAAAAAGCTCGTAATCATCGCCTTCTGGAATGACTGTTATTATATTGCTATAATAATCTAAATATCCGTCTGCTTTTACTTGCTTACCCGACAAAACGTTACCAGAGATAATACGGTCGTTACCGTTTTTCTCTACACCGTTATCAAAAACCATAGTTGCTACTTCGCTACCAATAGTAGTTTTGAAATATCTTGGTTTTTTAACTGAAGATCCTGCTAAAGCGATAGTACGCTTTGCATTAAACTTACCAGTTAATAATAACTCCCCGATAATAACAAGATCTTGTGCACTTACTGTCCACACTGTTTCTCCTTTATTAACTGGATCGATTTTATTTATTTGTGTCCCTACATTTCCAGATGGATGTGGCCCAGACACTTTATGAAGTGTAATACCTGACAAACCTGATAATGGAGAGTTTCCGTTTTTATCTACACTAACATGCACTTTCCCTGTAGTTAATTTAGCTAATGCAGATACTGCAGCTTGAAGCTCTGCTTCTTTGCCTTGCAACACATAGTCTAAATCTGCAGCTAACGGAGCGCTTGCGTATGCAGACACAAAAATTGCTTTTGGAGTAGCATCAGGTTTTGCAACAACATCGTAAGGACGTTGTTTTACAAAAGCCCAACAACCAGACTCAAGCAATCTTGACTTAATCGCTTCAGCAGTAGCGCTATCCACATTTAAAGTCCCGAACTCTTTGTAGGTTTGTTCTTTGTCAGCTTGTATTTTAACTGAAAGAATTTTTCTTTTCTCTCCTCTTGGAATATCAACTATTTCCCCAGAAACAGGAGAAACGAATTTTACGTCTTCGCTAGCTTTATTGTAAAACAGAACATCTCCGGCTTTTACTTTTGCACCAACTTTAACTGCCAATTTAGGAGTTACACTATGGAAGTCGTCTGGCACAATGCTATAAAAGTTGCTAATAATGGCGTTTTCAGTCACCTTTTCAGCAGCTCCTTGTAGCTTTATATCTAGACCCTTCTTAATCTTAATGTCGTTTGACATACTAAAAATCTATTTGTTAATAGTTTATTTACTTGATTTTTAAGATCAATAAAAATCGATGCAAATTTAAGAATATTTACCTAATTAAACCGTCTAAAAAAAACATCTTATTTATTTATAACAGTTCTAAATAACTAAAAACAATCAGGCACAGAAATTGCTTATATTTACAATCTAAAAACAATTGTATGGCGCTTACCTCAAGATTTTTCTTACTTACATTTTTAACTTTTGCATCGGCATTCTCTCAAGTTGAAGAAATAAATCCTCAGGAATATATAAAAACCATAAGTTTTAATAAAGCCCCAGAGAGCCCACTCCCTATTTTTAAACTAGGAGAAGCTATTACTTTAGAATTTGATGTATTAAACGGATACGAAGACGATTTCTACTACGAAATAAAACATTATAATAAAGACTGGACCCCATCTGTACTTATAGAATCTGAATATCTTGAAGGTTTTAACGAACAACGTATTCGCGACTACCAAAACTCTTTTAACACCTACCAAATTTTTTCGCATTACACGCTTACTATTCCCAACGAACAAACACGCGGACTAAAAAAATCCGGGAACTATATTATTACTATTTATAACGAGTATGACGAGATTGAGTTTACTAGAAAATTTATGATTTACGAAGATGTTGTTTCTATTGGGGTAGATATTAAACGCTCTCGCGATGTTTCAGAAATTAAAGAAAAGCAAACGGTAGATATTGTTGTCAACGCTAATAATTTTCAATTTAACAACCCAAAACAATCGGTAAAGGCAGTCATTATTCAGAATAATAATTTAAAAACAGCGATTACTAATCTTGAGCCACAATATATTCTAGGCGAGCAATTAAGTTATAAATACACCAAAGAAACTAGCTTTTATGCCGGTAACGAGTATTTGTATTTTGAAAACAAAGATTTAAGAGGCGCAAATAATGGCGTTCAGTTTATAAAATTAAAAGAGCTTTATAATTCGTATTTATATCGTAATATACCAAGATTTGATGCTCCGTATACTTACAACCCCGATATTAACGGTAATTTTTTAATAACAGCGCTAGATACCGATACACCTAAAACGAATGCCGATTATGCGCAGGTACATTTTAGCTTGCAACTAGAGCAACTCCCTAATAACAAGAGCGTGCATGTATACGGGTATTTTAATAATTATGTGGTAGACGAAAGTAATAAAATGACCTATTATAATGACTCCGGAAGTTACGAACTCCCTCTCCTTTTAAAACAAGGTTTTTACAATTACAAATACGTTGTAAAAGACAAGAAGGGAACTGTCGATGAGAATGCAATAAGTGGTAACTTTTACCAAACCGAAAACGATTACAAAGTCCTTATTTATTACCGCGATTTGGGTGCGCGTTACGATCGTATTATAGGCGTTGGCGAAGGCAACTCGGTTAATATTACCAATTAAAACGACGTTTCATCGAGTAATTATAATAGTTACACCTATTATTATGATTTTACACGTAATACTCTTACATTAATAACGACTTAATACTAAAACAGTCTGCTATGGTGCAACAAGTAACACAAGGAATTAAAATTTCTGTACATACACATTTTGAAGGCACGTTTTATAAAGACTATAAAATCCACTATGCCTTTGGTTATAAAATTACCATAGAAAACCAAAGCAAAAAAGAGGTACAGTTATTAGCGAGACACTGGAATATTTTCGATGCGCTTAACACGCCCGAAATTGTTACCGGAGAAGGCGTTGTTGGCAAAACACCTGTATTAAAACCTGGCGAAACATACACCTATTCCTCAGGATGTTTATTAAGCGCTCCTTTTGGCGCGATGAACGGTCATTATAAAATGATGAATTTCGCCACGAACACCTTTTTTAATGTCGAAATTCCTACCTTTAAATTAAGTGCGCCTTTTGCGCTAAACTAATACCATTCTTTTTTCTTCTGATTTTTTTAACGCTGCCGTTTTAATTTGAATTGTTCTTTATTTAAATTAGTCTACGGAAAGACCATCGCTTTTTTTTGAAACCCGCTCTGTTATTATACGTTTTTTTACGCTCTGCGAACTGAATACTTTAGTTTAATCTATCTCATTTAATTTATAAAAATTTTAAACACAGCGCAACGCAATACCCACAGCCTTTCTCACAGATTTACGACCAACAAAAAATAACCATTACGGTTTTTACCGTAATGATAGTATTAAAATTAGCTCTACATTTAAACCAAAAAAACGATGAAAAATTTACTTTTAGCATTCGCATTGCTTCTTATAGTAAGCAATTGCAACAAAAACGACGACGACCAACCCACAAACCCAATAGACCAATTACCACCAGCTACACAAACTGGAGCAAACACGTTTGGCTGTTTGTTAGATGGAGAACCTTTTTTGCCAGGTAATAGCCAAAACCCTTTAGAT
>JAGPVI010000027.1 GCA_018067115.1 Bizionia sp.
TAAAGCTCCCGAAAAAATAAAAACCAGAGCAATAATAAGCACACGTGAACCCGCTTTTTTTATTGTTGAAATTAACCAATAGCCAATTCCAAAAATAGCGATAACTCTAAAGAGTGTTAAACTTAACTTCGCTACGCGATCGCTTAGAAAAGGAAAAATATCACTTAATTTTGTCCCCCAAGCCATACCATCATTTTCGATAAAATAAATTTTAAATTTCTCTAATACAGCAACACTTTCCCCCAATTGAAAATGGGTTTTTATATACACTTTACTTATTTGATCTATTAACAAGATTAAAATAATAAAGAAAGAGGCTTTTTTAAGAGTCATATTAGATATTTGAAGCAAAAATAGTGCTATTTTTTGGTTTTTTTAAGGTTAATATCTCCGTTAATACTATTGATTTTAATAGTGTTTTCCCCACTAACTATTGCTTCTCTTAAAAGTGACCCGTACTTTGTATGCGCTTTTATTTTAGCGAAATTCGTTTCTACAGTCACGTCACCGTTTATAGTATTTACTATACCACTGCCTTTAAAATCTTCTAAAACACAATTGCCTTGAGATAATTCTGCAGTAATAAAAGCATATTTACCTTTAATCTTTGCAGAGCCAATATCGCTTTTTAAATAGATTTTTAAATGCTCAGGTATTTCTAAGGCAATTTCTATGGACACCACTTTGTGAGCGCTCAGTTTATCGTTGTGCAAGGCAAAAGACGGCCTAAAAACGCTTCGTATATATAAAGTACTATCTTTTATCTTATAGGCTACGGCAATCTCGGGAGTGTATTCTCCTTCAATTTTTGTTATTAAATGTATAGCATTTGATGACCTGGTTTGTAAATCAATTTTAAAAATAGAAACACCATCTATTACAATAGTCTTTATTTCTGAAGCACTAAATGTCTCATCAATTAGCTTTTGCGCTGCTACTTGATAATTAATTAAAAAAAGAAATAAGAGAACGACAGGCTTCATTACTTTATAAGGGATTCGCATTGCGCAAAAGAATAAGAAACACAAAACGCTTCAATTAAAGTTGAAGCGTTTTGTGTTATTGTAAATTTAAAAATGACAGATTGTTTTACTTCTGCATATTTTTAGCTTCAATACTTAATGTTGCGTGTGGTACTAACTCTAATCGTTTACTATTAATTAGTTTTCCAGTAACACGGCAAATTCCGTACGTTTTATTTTCAATTCTAATTAATGCATTCTTAAGGTCGCGGATAAATTTCTCTTGTCTAATTGCTAATTGCGAATTAGATTCTTTACTATTTACTGCACTTCCTTCGTCGAAAGCTTTAAAGGTTGGCGACGTATCGTCGGTACCATTATTTTGATCGTTAATGTAAGCACTTTTAATAAGATCTAAATCGTGTTGTGCTTTCTGGATTTTGTCTAGAATTAAGATTTTAAATTCGGCTAAATCTTTATCTGAATATCTTGATGTGTTTTCTATCATCATAATTTTTAAATTTTTTGAATAAACAATTTAGTATGTACCGTATCGAATTCGATATCTATACCCTCATTTAATTCGTCCATAATTTCAAGCTCATTGGTTAGAGTCTCTGCTTTGATATAAGCTTCGTTGGTTTTAACCGCTTCGTTTACTTGATCGTCTTTTAATAACTTAACGTTAATTCTATCTGTAACTTCAAAACCAGAGTCCTTTCTTAAATTCTGAATACGATTTACGAGTTCTCTTGCAACTCCCTCTTTTCGTAATTCGCTAGATATTGTAACATCTAAAGCTACTGTATAGGCGCCTTCATTTGCGACTAACCAACCTTCTATATCTTGTGAAGTAATCTCTACATCACTGACTTCTAAAGTAATAATTTTTCCGTTACAATTTACATCGTGTTGTCCATTTTGCTCAATATTTTTAATATCCTCGGCAGACATTTTAAGTATCTCACTAGCAATCAACTTCATATCCTTACCAAAACGTGGGCCTAACGCTTTAAAATTAGGCTTTACTTGTTTCACTAAAACACCAGAAGCATCGTCTAATAGCTCTACTTCCTTAACATTAACCTCATGTTTTATTAAATCGGCCACCGCAAGAATCTCTTCTCTTTGCTCTTCGTTAATGATAGGAATCATTATTTTTTGTAGTGGCTGACGTACTTTTATTTTTTCTTTCGCTCGCAACGACAATACTAAAGACGAAATAGTCTGTGCAGCTTCCATTTTACGCTCTAAAGCTTTATCTATAAAGCTTGGGTCGCTTTCTGGAAACTGAGCCAAATGTACACTTTCAAATCCTTCTGATTGTGTTGTGTTTGTTAAGTCTAAGTAAAGTTTATCCATAAAAAATGGAGCGATTGGCGCACCTAATTTCGCGATGGTTAACATACACGTATATAAGGTTTGATAAGCCGATATTTTATCTTGCTGATAATCGCCTTTCCAAAAACGCCTTCTACTTAAACGCACATACCAGTTACTTAAATAATCTTGGGTAAAGTTAGAAATAGCACGAGCAGCCCTTGTAGGTTCGTATTCGGCATAAAAAGCATCTACTTTCTCTATTAGCGTGTGTAATTCTGACAGAATCCAACGGTCTATTTCTGGTCTTTCCGCTAAAGGCACATTGGCTTCAGCATAGGTAAACTTATCGATATTTGTATATAATTGAAAGAACGAATACGTATTGTATAGTGTTCCAAAAAACTTTCTTTTTACCTCTTCAATCCCTTCAACATCAAACTTTAAGTTATCCCATGGGTTTGCATTACCAATCATATACCAACGTGTAGCATCGGCACCATAAGTATCTAAAGTTTCGAATGGATCTGTGGCGTTCCCTAAACGTTTAGACATTTTTTGTCCGTTTTTATCTAACACTAATCCGTTAGACACCACGTTTTTATAGGCTACAGAATCGAAAACCATTGTACCAATAGCGTGAAGCGTATAAAACCACCCACGAGTTTGATCTACTCCTTCCGCAATAAAATCTGCTGGAAAGGATTTATTATCATCTATTTTATCTTTGTTTTCGAAAGGGTAGTGCCATTGTGCATAAGGCATAGAACCAGAATCGAACCAAACGTCTATTAAATCACTCTCGCGACGCATAGGTTGCCCAGACTTAGAAACTAGCACGATCTCATCCACTATGTTTTTATGTAGGTCTATTGTTGCATAATTTTCTTCGGAGTTGTTACCCACTTGAAAATCTTCAAAAATATCTTTCTCTAAAACGCCTGCGGCCACTGCTTTTGTCATTTCAGATTTTAATTCTTCAACAGATCCAATACAGATTTCCTCTTTACCATCTTCGCTTCTCCAAATTGGTAATGGAATTCCCCAATATCTTGAGCGTGATAAATTCCAATCATTTGCATTTGCTAACCAATTACCAAAACGGCCTTCACCTGTAGATTTTGGTTTCCAATTAATGGTTTTATTAAGCTCGTGCATACGGTCTTTAACATCGGTAACTTTTATAAACCAAGAATCTAACGGGTAGTATAAAATTGGTTTATCTGTTCTCCAACAGTTAGGATAACTGTGTTTATATTTTTCGACTTTAAACGCCTTATTTTCTTCTTTTAATTGAATAGCAAGTTCAACGTCTACCGAGCGTTCTGGTGCTTCACCATCTGCATAATATTCGTTTTTTACGTATTTACCAGCATATTCAGCCATTTCTGGTCTAAATTTACCTTGTAAGTCTACTAAAGGCACCAAATTATCGTTCTCGTCTTTTACAAGCATTGGCGGAATTTCTGGCACTGCCTGTTTTGCAACCAAAGCATCATCTGCACCAAAAGTAGGTGCCGTGTGTACAATTCCAGTTCCATCTTCCGTGGTAACAAAATCACCAGAGATTATTCTAAAAGCATTTTCTGGGTTATCGTTTGGCAACGCATACGGTAATAATTGCTCGTATTTAATACCTACAAGATCTTTTCCGATAAAGTCTTTAACAACGAAATATGGTATTTTTTTATCGCCATCTTTATAGTCTAATAGTTCAGCTTTCGTCTCTACGCGCTTAAATTTTCCATCAAACTGTTTGTTTACTAAAGGTTTTGCCAATACCACATTCATTGGCTTAAATGTGTATTGATTATATGTTTCTACTAAAACATAATCTATTTTAGAACCAACGGTTAAAGCTGTATTACTTGGTAGGGTCCAAGGTGTTGTTGTCCAAGCTAAAAAGAAAATATCGCCTTCGTTTTGTAAAAAATCTGGCAACGTATTTTCTATCGCTTTAAACTGAGCGACCACAGTCGTGTCTGTAACATCTTGATATGTTCCTGGCTGATTTAGCTCATGAGAACTCAATCCTGTTCCTGCTTTTGGCGAGTACGGCTGGATTGTGTATCCTTTATATATTAAATTTTTATTATAAATCTCTTTAAGCAACCACCATACGCTTTCCATATATTTTGGCTCGTAAGTTACATATGGGTTATCCATATCTACCCAGTAGCCCATTTTTTGGGTAAGGTCATTCCATACATCTGTGTAGCGCATCACCGCTTTACGACAAGTAGCATTATAATCTTCTACAGAAATAGTTTTCCCGATGTCTTCTTTGGTAATTCCGAGTTCTTTTTCTACACCAAGTTCTATAGGTAAACCGTGGGTATCCCAACCGGCTTTACGCTTCACTTGAAACCCTTTCATAGTTTTGTAACGCGGAAAAATATCTTTAATAGCACGTGCTAAAACGTGGTGTACACCTGGCAGTCCGTTTGCAGATGGAGGACCTTCAAAGAACACGTAAGGTTTACTACCTTCGCGTGAAGTGACACTCTTTTCAAAAATATTATTCTCTTTCCAATATGCTAGAATTTCTTCTGCAACATTTGGTAAGTTAAGTCCTTTATATTCAGGGAATCCTGTGCTCATTTTTTCTGATTTCTTATTCGTTTTGCGAAATTAAGGAATTTTAAGAAAAAATGATGTGTGTTCACACTTAAAAACAGAGTATTAACTAAATAAATAAAAGCCCTCTAGTGAGCCGATTTAAATTGCTTTCTAAAAAGTTTTGCTTTATCAATAAGTAATTCTTCTTGAGCCTTGCCAATATTTACTCTAGCGAGCACCCTACCGTTTTTTATATATAGTTTTCTAGTACTACCAGAATCTGATTTTGATGTTATTAAAACTAATTCATCAGCTTTAAAATAATAGTTTTCTGTTACTGTTTGGTCTGTTTTCTCAACGTTTGTAATCTGAAACAATACATGTTCGTCTTGGCTAAATTTTTCCTGATATGAAAATGTCCCAATATCATTAAATCCAGACACATCTGTTAAAGCCCCTTTAGTTAAGGTCGTTTTCATATCTGTAGCCCCTTCTATTTTAGAGGTATAAGCGTCTATACTTTTTACAAAACCATCGTTAGTTGGTTTTGGCCCACAGGCAACGATTATTAGAGTAATAATTGGTAATAAGAGGTGTTTTAATTTCATATTATTTTTGTCAGTTGGCTTAAAAATAACACCTTTTTAGTTGTTTTTACGTGGCATTAAGATAAACTTAAGGAAAATAGACTGTCTCTAATCGGTACAGTATCGAATAAAATAAGTTGTAATGAAGAAGGGGTTTACTACAAAAGACGCCAAATATAAAAAGACATTTAAGAAAAGTATTTCGGGTTGTGTACTTATTTAGTATCTTAAATCGCACGAATTCAATAAATAAACAACCTATGAAAGTAATTGCTATTATAAATCAGGAGTTTTCTCAATCTGTTTCAGACTCCTTTACTACTTTTTTCGATAGCCTTACCGCACAGCTTCCGGGTATTGGAATGGCACTTCTAATTATAATATTAGGAACTTTAATCGCGACGTGGCTAGGTCAATTTGCACGAAAACGAATCGCTTCGAGAACCAACGACCCGTTAATGAGTCAGTTTTTAAGCAAAGCCTTAAAATACACATTAATAATGATCGCAATTATTCTGGCATTAAAAGCAGCGGGACTTGGGGCGATTGCAACAGGAATATTTACGGCGGCAGGTGCTAGTGCCGTAGTATTGGGGTTTGCTTTTAAAGATATTGGTCAGAATTTTATTGCAGGAATTATTCTGGCATTTAGCAGACCTTACGATGTTAATGACACCGTAGAAATTGGAGAGAATTTTGGAAAAGTAAAGGCCTTAGAATTTAGACACACAAAACTAAAAACTTTTGATGGTAAGGATGTCTATATTCCGAATAGTGATGTTTTAACGAAACCTGTAACCAATTATACAGAAGATGGGTTTTTTAGATGGGATTTTATAGTTGGTATCGCTTACGAAAACAATATTAACGAGGCAAAACAAGTTATTTTAGAAACGTTAGCCAAAGAACCGAATGTGATGACCGATGCTGAGCACGAAAATTTTGTTATAGAAGATGAATTAGCGACCAGTACAGTGAATTTAAAAGTATATTTCTGGGTAGACACTAAAGACTTTAGAAAACTAGCATTGATTACTAAAGGTTCGGTGGTTAGAAATATAAAAGAAGCTCTTGAAAACGCAGGGTTTTATATGCCTGCCGATATTCAAGAAGTTAAAATTTATGGCGCTGAAAAAGATTTTCCTATACGTATTTCTAGAGATATAATTAATGAACTAAAGAGTGAAGAATAACTCTTTTTAAACTTAAACTTTAGTCAAACTATAATTAAAACAAATTACGACAACAAATCGACGAGATCTTCAACCTTAGAAATAAGCTGAATCTTTATAGTTGTATTTTTCAGAGAAATCTTATTGTATTTAGAGACAAATATTGTTGAAAACCCTAATTTTTCCGCTTCTAAAATACGCTGTTCCACACGTTGAACCGGTCTAATTTCTCCAGACAAACCTACTTCGCCTGCAAAGCAAAAATCGCTTTGCAAGGCATCATCTTCATTAGAAGATAAAATAGCAGCAACAACCGCCAAATCAATCGCAGGATCGTCTACTGTAATACCACCCGTAATATTTAAAAAAACATCTTTTGCTCCCAACCGGAAACCCGCTCGCTTTTCTAAAACTGCCAGTAACATATTTAAGCGCTTGGCATTAAAACCAGTTGCACTACGCTGTGGTGTTCCATAAACCGCGGTACTCACCAAAGCCTGCACCTCTATCATTAATGGGCGCATTCCCTCGAGTGTTGCGGCAACCGCATTACCAGAAAGCTCCTCGTCCTTTTTGGAAATTAAGATCTCACTTGGATTAGAGACTTCCCGCAAACCAGAACCTTGCATTTCGTAAATACCTAATTCGTTAGTCGACCCAAAACGGTTTTTCTGAGCTCTTAAAATTCTAAATACGTGATTGCGATCGCCTTCAAATTGCAATACCGTATCTACCATATGCTCTAAGATTTTAGGACCCGCAATATTTCCGTCTTTTGTAATATGACCAATTAAAATTACCGGTGTAGCCGTTTCTTTAGCAAATTTAATAAGCTCGGTAGTACATTCTTTAATTTGCGAAATACTTCCGCTAGACGACTCAATATAATCGCTATGTAAGGTTTGTATAGAATCTATAATAACAATATCTGGCTCTAAAGCTTCAATTTGCTTAAAGATATTTTGTGTTTTCGTTTCGGTTAAAATATAACAACTTTCGTTATTAGGATTGATTCGATCGGCACGCATTTTTATTTGTTTCTGACTTTCTTCACCAGAAACATATAACGTTTTGTACGGCAGTTTTAAAGAGATTTGAAGCAACAATGTACTCTTTCCTATACCCGGCTCACCACCTAAAAGCGTAAGCGATCCTGGCACTATCCCGCCCCCCATTACACGGTTAAACTCACCATCTCGACTATCTAATCGCGCTTCTTGCGAGGCATCAATATCTTTTATTCGTAAAGGTTTCGACGCTCGTTTTGTAGTATTTGCAGGTGTTTTCCATTCGCTTTTTTCTGGCGTCTGGATAACCTCTTCAACTATAGTGTTCCATTCTTTACAAGCCGAACATTGCCCCTGCCATTTAGAGTATTGTGTACCGCAACTCTGACAAAAAAAAGTCGTTTTTACTTTAGCCATATTTTTATTTCCTAATACCCGAAATTAGTTGAGTTATAATCCGAAATCTACTTTTAATTGTTCTGAAAGCTCCAACACATGGTCTTTAGTAATCCCTCCAATTTCTTGAAGAATATAAGCCGATTGATAGGTTTTCATTGCTTTTTTAGGGCTACCAGTCTTCTCATAATAACGGCCTAAATAGTAGTTTCCTAAGAGTGTTTCTGGGTATTGTTTTCTTGCAATTTTTCCTAAATCTTCGAAGTATTCAAATTTTTCGGTTTTGTTAATAGTAGCGGCAATCGCTCTAAAATCATTAATAGAAATTTGTTTTTTTATTCCGAATAAATCCTCGATAGTAGCATATTTCTCCGTTAAATAATCAACAGGAGATCCTTCTAACTTTAATAACGTGTTTTGATATTCGTCCTTAGAGATTGGCTGAAACACTAAAAAGATGCTTTCTAAGGCCTTAGGAATAGCATATGCTGGCAAAGAATAATGCGTAGGACCTTCAAAATTATCGAAAGATTTTAATACATTTTTATTGTCGATACCATTTAACATTGTTTGAAGCCCTTCGGTTTTTTCTTTTAAACTCTTTACGTCATTAGAAGACGTTGCTAGGTAATAAAATATTTTAGATTCTATCGCCGCTAAGCGTTCGCTTAAAAATGCAGACATTTCTGGTGCTAAATCTGGACTTAAATTAATGTATGCTTGAAACAACGGGTTTTCCTTTAATAAAAAATAATTTATAAAATTCGCCGTTTTATCATGACCAATTGCCACTTTAAACTTCTCTGTTCTATATGTTTTATTAATATAAGGGACTAATTCTTCACCAACAAACCTAAAAAAAGCATCTCCTTTTTCTACCGGTAATGAATTTAACTCAGAAAAAGCAGTATCATCATCACGTTTCCCTAGTTGGTTTACACCTATAACAATACTCTCCGGAATATCTTCCCAATAGCCATAATAGTCGACATTTCCGGCAACCATCTCGAATAAATAATCACCATCAAAAACAACAATTACTGGATAGCTTTTATCACTTTGATCGTAGCCTCTTGGCAACTGTATTTTAAGCTGTCTTGATTCGTTTAAAATCTGAGATTCGAAATTTTTATAACTTATTTGAGCTGTTATTTGCTGAAAAGAAAATACAACTACAAAGAGAAGAATTAGTCTGCGCATTTCAAGTACTTATTTTAATTTTGAATGCAAGGTACAAATTATTTCTTTCGGTTGTAGATAGGTAAATATAATAGCGACGCCCCTCCTAAAATAATAATCATTACCGTTTGCGAGGTCCACATAATCCAACCAAAAGCGCGACTAGGATCTTCAGATAAGCCAAACAGTAAAAACGCAATAACTACGGCTTCGGGATAAGAACCAATACCACCATTTGTTGCAGCAATACTAAAGGTTGCTAAGATAAAGCCAACCAAAATTGCACCAATAGGAACGGCGTTTAAACCTGAAACCGATAAGCTTGTTACATAAAACATTAACAAATACATCGTCCAGATAAAAAGGGTATGAAAAATAAACGCCCACTTTTTTTTCATTTTAAAAATACTGAGGGCACCTTCCATTAAACCATTTACAAACTGCTTAATTTTAAGTCCGATTCCCGCTTTACTTCGCATAATTATAAAAAAGAATAACAAAGCAAAAATTAGTAAAACTGCTCCCCCTAGAATTAATTTTGAAAGATCGAATTTCTCTATAAAAAAGGCGTAAATAAAATCGAATTGCATAAAAAGGGTCACGGTTATAATCATTAATAAAACGATTAAATCGGCAACACGCTCGGCTACAATAGAACCAAAACCTTTATCGAAAGGTACATTTTCGTAATTAGTTAAAATACTTGCTCGCGCCACCTCTCCCGCTCTTGGAATGGTATAATTTATTAAATAAGTCGCGAAAACAGCCATAATACTATTTCCTAATTTAACTTTATACCCCATTGGTTCCAACATAAACAACCAACGATATGCTCGCGAAAGATGACTTAATAAGCCTAAAAACAAACCTAAAACAATGTAGGTATAATCGGCTGTTTTAAAATAACCGATTAAGTCTTCAAA
The DNA here is from genome assembly GCA_018067115.1 of Bizionia sp. Taxonomy (GTDB): domain Bacteria; phylum Bacteroidota; class Bacteroidia; order Flavobacteriales; family Flavobacteriaceae; genus Bizionia. The sequence continues at coordinate 10,106 of JAGPVI010000027.1, forward strand.
AGATAGTTTTGACAACGAGTACCCTATTAAAAAAACTCCCAAAAGAATTGGGAGCAGTATTTTTAGTGTTTTTACTAGGGTTTTATTCACGTCACTAGTTTAATAAATTGGTGTTTTCGTCTGGAAACACCAACGATGGCTTAAACACCTTAGCTTCTTCAATATCCATAAAAGCATAAGTGATTAAAATAAGTACATCGCCTGGCGAAACTAATCGTGCAGCGGCACCATTTAAGGTAATTTCACCAGAGTTTCTAGGCCCAGGAATAGCGTACGTCTCTAAACGCGCTCCGTTATTATTATTAACAATTTGAACTTTTTCGCCTTGAATAATATTAGCGGCTTCCATTAAATCTTCATCAATAGTAATACTACCAATGTAATTAAGATCGGCACCTGTTACTTTTACTCTGTGAATTTTAGATTTTACTACTTGTATTTGCATGGTGCAAAGATAATTAATTAAGTGCTAGATTATCTATTAATCTTATGTCGTCTGCGTAGGCAGCAACAAAAGCACGATAGTTAGTGTTATTTTGTTTTGTTTCTATAGATTTCAACGTCGTTACATCGGCTATAATAAAATATTCTAGCTTCAATAATTCATGTTTAGAGAACTCATTTTCAACCCATTCTACTATTTCTTTAGCATTTTTTGTGCCAAACTGCTTTTTGGCAGCCAGCAGTGTTTTATAAATAAAGGGCGCCTCTTTTTTATAATCTGGCTTTAAACGCTCGTTTCTAGAACTCATTGCTAAACCTGAAGGATCGCGGTGAATTTCGCAGCCTACAATTGTAACTGGCAGCGCGTGCTTTTCGACTAACTTTTTAATAATTGCCAATTGCTGATAATCCTTTTCACCAAAATAAGCAGTGTTTGGGGTTACAATTTCGAATAACCGCTTTACGATGGTTCCAACACCATCAAAATGGCCGTCTCGAAATTTACCCTCCATTTCGTGTTCTAAACCATCGAAATCGAATCTTTCGGCTTTAGTTTGCCCTTCGTAAATATCTTGTACGCTAGGCGCATAAACGATAGTATTACCAGATTGGGCTTGCAATAATTCAATATCGCGCTCTAAAGTTCTAGGGTATTTTTCTAAATCTAAAGGGTTATCAAACTGTGTGGGATTGACAAATATGCTAACAACGGCAAAATCGTTATGCGTTAGCGCTTCATTTACAAGAGACAAATGCCCTTTGTGTAAAGCGCCCATTGTTGGCACAAATCCAAACGTAAAGCCCTGAGACCTAAGTTTGGTAATATGTTTCTGTATTTCGACTTTATTGTTGTAAACAGTCATCTTTAATATAAAATTAACGGGTGCAAACTTAATATATTAGTGGCAATCTGCATAAAATTTTGTACTTTTGCGTGTTTTTTATTTACAATTCCTCAAAAAACCATACTATTTATGAAAGATAAGAGAATATTATATGTGTCGTCTGAAGTGGTACCTTACTTACCTGAAACAGAGATTTCTTCAATGTCGTTTGAAACACCAAGAATGGTGAACCAGCAAGGGGGACAGATACGCATTTTCATGCCTCGCTATGGTAATATAAATGAAAGAAGACATCAACTACATGAAGTTATCCGTTTATCTGGAATTAACTTAGTAATTAACGATCTTGATATGCCTCTTATTATAAAAGTGGCCTCTATTCCTAAAGAGCGTATTCAGGTTTACTTTATTGATAATGACGAGTACTTTAAAAGAAAAGCAACGTTAACAGACGAAGACGGAAAATTGTTTAGCGACAACGATGAGCGCGCTATATTTTTCGCCAAAGGTGTTATTGAAACAGTAAAAAAATTAAACTGGTCTCCAGATATCATTCATGTTCACGGTTGGTTAGCATCGCTACTTCCTTTGTATTTAAAACAATTTTACAAAGACGAGCCTTTATTTAACGAAAGTAAAATTGTGACTTCGGTATACAATCAAAGCTTCGAAGAGACGTTAAATGTAGATATGATTAATAAAATAAAATTTGATAATATCGCCGACGATGCTATTAAAGTTCTTGAAAAGCCTACGTATAATAACTTGATGAAAGTGGCTATAGACAACTCTGATGCATTAATAATTGGATCGGAGACTATTCCAGATGAATTAAAAGACTACTTAAAAGATTCGAAAAAACCGGTATTAGACTTTAAAGAAAAAGATGAGTTTGCAGAAGCTTATACTGAATTCTACAATACTAGTGTTTTAGATTAATTCGACCGTAATTACATTATGAAAAAAACAAAATTTAGCTTTAAATCTATAGCTTTCTTAAGCCTTATACTTGTGGTGTCTGTATCTTGTGATAGAGATTTTACAAACATTGAAAGTGGCTTAGAAGGGATTCAAAATTTTGATGGCTTAAGCAAAAAGTTCCCGTTATTAACGTACACTAAAACGGCAACACCTTTCTCTACAGATCCTAACGATTTGGTAGGCGTGCAAACCAATAGATTATCTAGTGGCTTTTTAGGCGTGTATTCTGATCCTAATTTAGCTGCATTTGGTAGAACTACGGCTTCTATGGTAACACAAATAGTGCCTAATCAATTTAATCCTACATTTGGAACTAATCCTGTTGTAGAATCTGTGATATTAAATATCCCTTATTATTCTACACTTTTAGAGACAGATGCAGACGGCAATAGTACTTATAAATTAGATTCTATTGTTGGTAATACCTCGGTAGCATTTAAAGTGGCCGTTTATAAAAACAATTATCTGTTAAGAGATCTAGACCCTTCTACAGGTTTCGATGAACCTCAAGCTTATTATTCAAATCAAGAAGATTTATTTTATAGCCAAGAAGGCGAACTTTTATTCGAAGACAGTAGTTTTACACCATCGGCTTTAGAAACTAAAATAAGTGAAATAAATGAAGACACGCTAGAAAGTGAAGTTGTAGAGCGTATTGCTCCCTCTTTTAGAGCAGAACTTCATGATCCATCTGGTGCAAATAGTACTTTTTGGAACGATGCTATTATAGCTTTAGAAGGACAGTCTGAACTTAGTAATGCTAACAATTTTACAAATTATTTTAGAGGATTAATTATAAAGGTCGACCCAGAATCTATTGCGGTAGATGGTAGTTTAGCACAATTAGACTTTAGTAAAGCAACTTTAATTTTAGATTACACTAATGATGAGGAAGCAGAATCTGAAACTGAAGTAAACACAGATTTAACGCGTTTAGTATTTAATTTAAATGGAAACCGTGTTAATCTTTTTAAAACTATTGATAACACTATCGATTTAAACGGAGACACCGCAGTTGGAGGAGACAATCTATACTTAAAGGGTGGTGATGGCGCAATGGTTGTTGTTGATTTGTTTAACGGTTTAACCGAAGACGAAGAAGGTGATTTAGTACCTGCTTTCGATTACTTTAAAAGCCAAAAAGAAAATTGGCTAATTAATGAAGTAAATCTTACTTTTTATGTTAACCAAGATGGTACTAATGGCGTAAATGGAGATGAACCAGATCGCGTTACTTTATATAATTTAAAAACGAACACCCCAATTATAGATTATTCTTTAGACGGAGCAATAAGCACAACATCGCCCATTAATTCTAAAACCAACTTTTCTCAAATTTTAAAAAGAGACAGTAATGGTAAAGGTGTTAAGTATAGGTTTAGAATAACAGATTACGTTAACAACATCTTACTAAAGGATTCTACTAATGTTAAATTAGGTCTTTACATTGCATCAAATATTAATATTACTGGGACATCTAAAATTCAAGGTAGTGTTGCCGACGAAGCAGATGAAACTGTCTTAACAAAAATACCAACAACATCTGTATTATCACCAAAAGGAACGATACTTCACGGAAGTAAATCTACTATCCCAGAAGGTCAACGTGCAGAATTTGAAATTTATTATACTAAACCAAAAAATTAAAAACAAGCCATTATGTGTGGAATAGTTGGATACATAGGCCATCGCGAAGCCTACCCTATCGTTCTTGAAGGTCTAAAACGATTGGAATACAGAGGTTATGACAGTGCTGGAATTGCATTGTATAACGGTGAAAACATAGAGCTTTGTAAAACCAAAGGAAAAGTCGCAGATTTAGAAATTAAAGTAAAAGACGAAATTAACACCTCTGGAACCGTAGGAATTGGGCATACTAGATGGGCTACTCACGGTGTTCCTAACGATGTGAACTCGCATCCTCATTACTCTAATTCTGGAGATTTAGTTATTATTCACAATGGTATTATTGAGAATTATGCCTCTTTAAAGAAAGAATTAATTTCTAGAGGATATACTTTTAAATCAGATACAGATACTGAAGTCTTAATTAATTTAATTGAAGACGTACAAATAAACGAAAAGGTAAAACTTGGTAAAGCAGTGCAAATTGCATTAAACCAAGTTATAGGCGCTTATGCTATTGCCGTTTTCGACAAAAAGAAACCTAATGAAATAGTGGTTGCTAAATTAGGTAGCCCGTTGGCTATTGGAGTTGGTGACAACGAATTTTTTATTGCTAGCGACGCGACTCCTTTTTTAGAGTACACAAAAAAAGCTATTTATCTAGAAGATGAGCAAATGGCTATTGTACGTCTTACTAAAGGCATTAAAATAAGAAAAATTAAAACCGATTCTATAGTAGCTCCTTACGTTCAAGAATTACAAATGAATCTTGAGCAAATCGTAAAAGGTGGGTACGAGCATTTTATGCTTAAAGAAATCCACGAGCAACCAAATGCTATAAAAGACACATACCGTGGTCGTCTTAACGCAAAAGAAGGTTTAATTAGAATGGCGGGAATAGATGATAACATCGAGAAATTCCTTAATGCCAATAGAATTATTATTATTGCTTGTGGTACCTCTTGGCACGCAGGCTTAGTTGCAGAGTATATTTTTGAAGACTTAGCAAGAATACCTGTTGAAGTAGAATACGCTTCAGAATTTAGATATAGAAACCCTGTTATTACAGAAAACGATGTGGTTATTGCCATCTCACAGTCTGGAGAAACAGCCGATACATTAGCGGCTATCAAACTCGCAAAATCTAAAGGCGCATTCGTTTTTGGGGTATGCAATGTTGTAGGATCTTCCATCGCAAGAGAAACACACGCTGGTGCCTATACACACGCAGGACCAGAAATAGGAGTTGCTTCAACAAAAGCATTTACAACGCAAATTACCGTTCTAACACTTATCGCACTAAAATTAGCGAAAGAAAAAGGCAGTATTTCAAACTCGTCATTCCATTATCACTTACAAGAATTAGAGTTAATTCCTGCTAAAGTTGAAAAAGCGTTAAAACAGGACGACCATATTAAAAAAATAGCAGAAATTTATAAAGATGCCAAAAACTGTCTTTATTTAGGAAGAGGATACAATTTCCCTGTAGCTTTAGAAGGCGCTTTAAAACTTAAAGAGATTTCTTATATTCACGCTGAAGGATATCCAGCAGCAGAAATGAAACACGGTCCTATTGCTTTAATAGACGAACAAATGCCGGTATTCGTTATTGCGACGAAAAAAGGACATTATGAAAAAGTAGTTAGTAATATTGAAGAAATAAAAGCCCGTAAAGGTAAAATTATTGGTATTGTAACAGAGGGTGACGAAGCCGTAAAGGGACTTGCCGATCACGTTATTGAAGTACCAGAAACTCTAGAGTCTCTATCTCCTTTATTAACAACTATTCCGTTACAATTACTATCATATCACATTGCTGTTTTATTAGATCGCAATGTAGACCAACCTAGAAATTTAGCGAAATCTGTTACGGTGGAGTAAATAATAAAAAAAATATAATTCTTTAAAGACCCATAATTAACTGTCTATTAGACAGTTAATTATGGGTCTTTTTTATTTAGAGATATTATGCACGCATAATTTTATTAACTTTTCTTTAAGATATTGTTAAAAAACGTATATTGTCCTAATAAATTAACTAAACCTATAACATGAAAACACTTTTATCACTTCTTTTGATGCTTATTTGCGGTGTTACCTATTCGCAAACAACAATTACAGGAACTGTTGTAGACAATAACAGCCAACCAATACCAGGTGCGAATGTTATTGTTGTTGGCACATCTGCTGGAACAGTAAGTGATTTTGACGGAAATTTTGTTCTTAAAATCAGTCAAGATCCCCCACTAAAAATTCAAGCGAGTAGCGTTGGGTTTTCCACCGAAACTATGGAAGTTACTTCAAACAATCAAAAAATAGACTTTGTTTTAAACGAAGGAAGTATTTTAGATGAAGTAGTTATTTCGGCATCTAGAACACCAGAGCGTATTTTTGAATCGCCAGTAACAGTAGAAAGATTTGGTTTAAAAGAAATTAAAAACACCGCTTCGGCCGATTTCTATGATGGATTAGAAAATCTTAAAGGGGTAGATATTAACACGAATAGCTTAACATTCAAATCAATTAACACTCGTGGTTTCGCGACGTTTGCCAATTCTCGTTTTATGCAGTTAGTTGACGGAATGGACAATTCTGCACCAGCACTTAACTTCCCTATTGGAAACCTTGTTGGTATGATAGAAACCGATGTATTAAGTGTCGAGCTTCTTCCAGGAGCTTCTTCTGCACTTTACGGTGCAAATGCTTTTAACGGAATCTTATTTATGAGAAGTAAAAATCCTTTCGAACACCAAGGGATTAGCGCTTTTGTAAAAAAGGGAATCACCTCTCAAGAAGCAGCTGGAGACAATGAGTATACAGATGTAGGAATAAGAATGGCACATAAATTCACAGATAAATTTGCCGTTAAAGTAAATTTTGGATATCTAAAAGGTACCGATTGGGCAGCAACCAGCGAGGTAGATAAGTTTTCACCGGGAAGAACTCGTGCAGCTTATAACTATGATGGTATAAATGTTTACGGTGACGAAGTTTCTACAAACATTCGCTCTGCTTCAGGATTAGGAATTATACCAGATGTTGAAGTGTCAAGAACTGGATACAATGAAAACACTTTAACAGATTATAATGCAGAAAGCGTTAAAACAGATTGGGGCCTTTATTTTAGACCAATTACCGATAATAGTTTAGAACTGTCTTACATAGGTAAATATGGTTCTGGTACTACAATATACCAAGGAACAAACAGATACAATATTGACGGATTCTCACAACAACAGCACAAAATTGAAGTTAAAAACGACAACTTCACAGTGAGAGGCTATGTTGTTTCCGATAAAGCCGGAGATTCTTACGATATGGTATTTACTGGAATTAATATTAACCGCGCATGGAAAAGTGACAAACAATGGTTTCAAGAATATATTGAAACATTTGCAGGTATTAACTTAAGTGGAAATCCACAAGGATTTTCCGAACAACAAAAACACGATACAGCTAGAGCTGTTGCCGACACAGGGCGTTACCTGCCAGGATCGGAAGAGTTTACAAATGCTTTTAATAAAAGTATTACAGATTCAGACTTATCTACAGGATCCCGTTTTCAAGATCAATCTAAGTACTACCATGCCGATGGAAATTACAACTTTAGTCATTTAATTGATTTTGCTGAAATTCAAGTTGGTGGATCATACAGACGTTATAGCTTAAACTCTTTCGGTACCATTTATACAGATGATGATGGTACTATCGATTATTCTGAAGCAGGGATTTACACTCAAATTCAGAAAAACTTAGATCTTAACGAGACTATGGAGTTAAAATTAACAGGTTCTGTACGTTACGATAAGTCAGAATTTTTTGATGGCTTTTTATCACCACGACTATCTGCTGGTTTAACAGTTAACAAAGATCATAACATTAGAGCATCTGTTCAAACAGGATTTAGAAATCCAACAACACAAGATTTATTTATTGGTTTAGATGCCGGTAGAGCTATACTTGTAGGATCTGCTCCAGATAACTTAGACAGATATTCGCGACGTTACCAAGTAAGTGCAACAGGACAATTACCTGTTAATAACTCTGGTGGGGCTGGGCAACCTGCTACCATTACTCAAACAGGTCGTGCAGCTTACGAAAATTCTTACTCGGCAGCCTCTGTACAAGCATTTGCAGCATCAGAAAACCCTAATGACTTAAGAGTAGCAAACTCTAGTATTGTAAAACCAGAACAAGTAACATCTGTAGAACTGGGCTATAGAGGAAAACTAAAAAGGGTTGTTGTAGATTTAAGTGTGTATTATAATAAATACCAAGACTTCATTTCAGGTGAAAACGTAATCGCTCCTTTATACGGTAATGTAGATGCAAATGGAGATGGTACTGTAGATTTAGATCCTTTGGCTTTTAGAGCCTTACAAAATTCAGATTTTAAGGCGTACCAAACTTACACAAACTCTAAAGCAGATGTTAACTCTTATGGAGCATCTCTAGGTTTGTCGACTAAAGTATTAGGTGACTTCGATTTATCAGGAAGTTATACCTACTCAAAATTAGATTTCGATGAAAATGCGTTTCCAGATTTCGAAACAAGTTTTAATACACCAGAACATAAAGTAAAAGCTTCTTTTGGCCATACCAACGTATTTGAAAATTTCGGATTTAATGTAGCTTGGAGATGGAGTGACAATTATTTATGGCAAGCCACTTTTGGTGATGGAGAAATTCCTGCTTACCATGTTGTCGATGCACAAATAAACTACAAAGTACCAAGTTTAAAATCGACGTTTAAAGCCGGGGCTACCAATTTATTAGGAGATGAATACTACACCGCTTTCGGAACAGGATTTATAGGTTCTCAATACTATGTATCTTGGACAATTAATAATTTATAATAGAAAAAATGACTATGAAAACTAAATATATATGGTTGCTAGCTGGCTTAATTAGCTTTACAGCTTGTGAGAGTGATGACGACTCCTCTTTTTCAGAACCGTTACCGGCATTAACTGCAGGTAGTGCCAATTTTTCAAACTACGTGTCTTTAGGAAATTCGCTTACAGCAGGATTCTCTGATGGCGCATTGTACAAAATAGCCCAAGAACATTCTACGCCCCAAATTTTAGCTAATCAATTCGCTTTAGTGGGCGGTGGCGATTTTACGCAACCCTTAACAAACGATAACGTTGGTGGTTTACTAGCCGGCGGAAATCCGTTGCCTGGATTTGGCCCTAGATTAGTTTTTGACGGCTCTGGACCAGTACCACTAACAAATTTAAACCCAGGAGCAACCATAACGACGGATATTGTTTTAAACAATCCAGCCGGTCCTTTTAATAATATGGGTGTACCAGGCGCAAAAAGCTACCATTTACTAGCACCAAACTATGGTGATTTAAATGGTCTATTTGCATCGCCTCCCACTGCTAATCCTTATTTTGTAAGAATGGCAAGTGCTTCAACTACCTCTGTAATTGCAGATGCTATGGCTCAAGCACCGACTTTCTTTTCTTTATGGATTGGAAATAATGACGTATTAGGTTACGCATTATCTGGTGGAGATGGCACAGACCCTATTACTAATCAAGCAACTTTCGATTTTGCTTACACCACCTTAATTAGCACATTAACCACTGGCGAAACAAAAGGTGTTGTTGCCAACATCCCAGATGTGACGTCTATACCACATTTTACAACGGTTCCTTACAACCCCCTATCACCAACGAATCCAGATTTTGGTCCTCAAATACCAACATTAAATATGGTTTTTGGCGCATTAAACCCAATTTTTAATGCCGTAGATCCAGATCGTGTTATTGTTTTTTCTGAAACGGAAGCGAGTGCAGTTGTTATAAAAGATGAATCGCTAGTAGATATTTCAGGCATTATTATACAACAATTAAACAATAGTCCAACATTCCCTGCTTTTATTGCACAGTTTGGATTACCTCCATCGGCAGCACCTACAGTAGCAAACTTACTAGGAAATGCCTACGGACAATCTAGACAAGCAACTCCACAAGATTTACTTGTATTACCAAGCTCTAGAGTGATAGGGAAATTAAACACTGCTTCCTTTGCAGCTTTAATGCAACAAGGATTGCCTCAAGCTTTAGCAGCACAGTTTTCTGTTGAAGGTGTTACATTACCTTTAGAAGATAAATGGGTGTTAATACCAACAGAGCAAGCAGAAATTGCTTCAGCCACTGCTAGTTTTAACGCGACCATTCAATCTTCGGCAAGTGGTTCTAATTTAGCTTTTGTTGATGCGAACGCATTATTAAATCAATTAGCTCAATCTGGAGTATCTTCTGGAGATTATATTTTAACTTCAGATTTAGTAACTGGTGGCGCATTTTCATTAGATGGTGTTCACCCAACCTCTAGAGGCTATGCTCTAATCGCTAACGAATTTATGAAAAGTATAGATGCTAAGTACAATTCTAACTTTGAAGCATCTGGAAATTTAGTGAATATTGCGGATTACAACACAAACTACTCCGCTGGATTACAATAATTTAAAGCAAAAACTAACCATTACAATAGCCTTTTACAGTATAAATCTGTTAAAGGCTATTTTTGCTTCTAAAAAAGGTTTGAAAAACAACTTTATTTTTAAATTAAAACAACTATCTTTGCACGCGAAAACAAGTCGTGTTTTCTGTTAATTGAACAGCATAATATTAAATAGATAAGTAATGTCAAAAGTTACAGGTAAAGTTGCACAAATAGTAGGTCCGGTTATCGATGTTGAATTCGAAGCAGGTTCTGAACTTCCAAAAATTTACGATTCATTAGAAATTAAAAGACCTGACGGTTCTATTCTAGTACTAGAAGTACAGTCTCACATTGGTGAAGACACAGTGCGTACTATTGCTATGGATTCTTCAGATGGTTTAAGTAGAGGTACTGAAGTTCACGCTACAGGAGCGCCAATACAAATGCCAATTGGAGGTGATGTTTACGGCCGTTTATTTAATGTTATTGGTGATGCTATTGATGGCTTAGGAAATTTACCTAAATCTGGAGACTATGGTTTACCAATTCACAGACAAGCACCAAAATTCGAAGATTTATCAACATCTACGGAAGTTTTATTTACAGGTATTAAAGTAATCGATTTAATTGAGCCTTATGCAAAAGGTGGTAAAATTGGTTTATTTGGTGGTGCCGGTGTAGGTAAAACAGTATTAATCCAAGAGTTGATTAACAATATTGCAAAAGGACACGGTGGACTTTCAGTATTCGCAGGAGTAGGTGAAAGAACACGTGAAGGAAACGATTTACTTCGTGAGATGTTAGAGTCTGGAATTATCAAATATGGTGACGACTTTATGCATTCTATGGAAGAAGGCGGATGGGATCTTCAAAAAGTAGATAAAAACATAATGAAAGAGTCTAAGGCTACTTTCGTATTCGGACAAATGAATGAGCCACCTGGAGCACGTGCACGTGTTGCATTATCTGGTTTAACAATTGCTGAATATTTCCGTGATGGAGCAGGAGAAGGACAAGGAAAAGATGTACTTTTCTTCGTTGATAACATCTTCCGTTTTACACAAGCTGGTTCTGAGGTATCTGCATTATTAGGGCGTATGCCTTCTGCGGTAGGTTACCAACCAACATTAGCAACAGAGATGGGTGCGATGCAAGAGCGTATTACTTCAACAAAAAGAGGATCTATTACATCTGTACAAGCCGTGTATGTACCTGCAGATGATTTAACAGATCCAGCTCCAGCAACAACCTTTGCTCACTTAGATGCAACAACAGTATTATCTCGTAAAATTGCAGAGCTAGGAATTTACCCAGCGGTAGATCCTTTAGATTCTACTTCTAGAATTTTAGCAGCAGATATTTTAGGTGATGAGCACTATGACTGTGCAACTCGTGTAAAAGAATTACTACAACGTTATAAAGAATTACAAGATATTATTGCCATCTTAGGTATGGAAGAATTATCTGAAGAAGATAAATTAGCCGTAAATAGAGCTAGACGTGTACAACGTTTCTTATCTCAACCATTCCACGTAGCTGAGCAGTTTACAGGACTTAAAGGTGTTCTAGTTGATATTAAAGAAACGATTAAAGGATTTAATATGATTATGGATGGTGAATTAGATCACTTACCAGAAGCAGCTTTTAACCTTAAAGGTTCTATTGAAGAAGCTATCGAAGCTGGAGAAAAAATGTTAGCTGAAGCATAAATAGTAGTGAGAAATTAGTGTTGCATAATTAGAGCCATTGTTCTCCTTATATTTTAACTACTAATGACTCAATACTTAATTAAAATAATAAGACTCTCTCTTTTAAGAGAGTAGTAAAACAAGTTTTACTATGTATTTAGAAATTGTATCACCAGAAGCAACATTATTTAGCAGCGAAGTCGATTCTGTAACTGTACCAGGTATAGATGGTGAATTTCAGATGTTGAATAATCACGTTCCTATCGTATCACTTTTAGTTCAAGGGCTAATTAAAATTAGTACGCATACTCAAAGTCATTTAGTATTTGATGAGTTACATGCTACTGTTGTACCCCATAACGATGACAAAAAAGTGCTTACCGTAGCAATACAATCGGGAACGCTTGAAATGAAAGACAACAAAATTATTATTTTAGTAGAATAATTTTAGTCACTATAAAGCACAAAAAAACGCGTAGTTCTAAACTTCGCGTTTTTTTTATATTTATACTTTTTATTAAGAGGGATATCTAAGTGCTCTTAAACTTTTTTAATAACATTAGTTACTATTCCCCAAATAACAAAATCGTTATCATCTGTAATTTTAATTATTGGATAATTAGGATTTTCTGGCTGTAGCCACACTTCTCCTCTATCTACACGCAAACGTTTAACGGTAAACTCGCCATCTAGAAAGCACACGGCAATCTTATTGTTTTCTGGCTGTAAACTACGGTCTATAACTAACAGATCATTATCGTCCAAACCTGCTCCTACCATAGATTGCCCACTTACTTTTGCATAAAATGTGGTTTCCTTGTTTTTAACAAGTGTATCGTCTAGCGATAATCGGTTTTCAACAAATTCATCTGCAACAGAAGGAAATCCAGCCGAAATACCCGTATCTACAAAATGAGCGCCATGCCCTTCAATATGATCTGGAGCGTAAAATGTAAGATGTTCAGATTTGTGTACAATCATAAATACAAAAGTTAAGGTTTAAGTAATCTACATCCTAAAGGTAGTTCATTTTAAAACAAACAGACGTAGTAGCACACAAATATAAGAGAAAACAGGATAGCTTAGCACCCAATAGAGGAATGTTGAAAGCGGTGTTTAACCTAAATTAAATTCTAAAAAACTATTTGCCATCAATTGAGAACCAGACCGATTACAATTCAGTATACAAAAATTCGCCTAATCAAACAGCTCTAAATACCATTTCTAAATAGTATTCATTGGTTACGGCAAACTTAAAATTACACGTGTCTTCTCTTCAATATATAAGAAAATCAAATCTCAAAACTGTATTAGAACAACAACTTTATATATATTTACGATATGGAAAAGACACCCATAGTAATATCTGAAAGAGAAAGACCACTTTGGCAATTAATAGTAGCTGCTATTTGCTTCACAATTGCACTATCCCTTATTTTAGGGATGATAATTCCTTATCTTTTTTATACAACA